>CAYRKS010000147.1:0-5202 GCA_964424855.1 uncultured Lachnospiraceae bacterium | reverse complement strand
ACATATTCGTTCTCAGAAATCTCAGTGCCGAGGCACTCACCGACGCGGTCGATGAGCTTGTAAAGCTGCTCGACAATGCTCAGATGCTCATGCTTCCGGGCGGCTTCTCGGGCGGAGACGAGCCGGACGGCTCGGGCAAGTTCATCACTGCCGTTCTCAGAAACCCGAAGGTCAAGGATGCGGTAACTCGTCTTTTAGAGCAGCGCGACGGTCTGGCACTCGGAATCTGCAACGGCTTCCAGGCTCTTGTAAAGTCGGGTCTCCTCCCCTTCGGACGCATAATGGACGAGATGACTCCCGACTGCCCGACCCTGACCTTCAACACTATCGGAAGACACCAGTCGATGATGGTACACACGAGGATCGCCTCGGTCAAGTCCCCGTGGCTTGCCGGAGTAAATGTCGGCGACATCCACTCGATACCGATCTCGCACGGCGAGGGACGCTTCTTCGCAAGCGAGGAGGTCGTAAAGAGCCTTGCGGCAAACGGTCAGATCGCAACTCAGTATGTCGATCTCAACGGTGCTCCCACAATGGATATCCGCTTCAACCCGAACGGCTCGGTCTGCGCTATCGAGGGAATAATCAGCCCCGACGGACGTATCCTCGGAAAGATGGGTCACAGTGAGCGTATCGGCAAAAATGTCGCTATCAACATTGAGGGCGACAAGGATCAGAAGCTTTTCGAATCGGGCGTAAATTACTTCGCATAAGACTTTTCCACAGGTCTGTCAAAAACGATCGGGACAGGGAAAACAAATTCTCTGTCCCGAAGCTGTAAATTTCCGCATATCCGAGAGCTTATATAGATTAGGAGAAAGGATGGCACAATGGAGCGTATACCCTTTGGAGTTATCGGCGCGGGCTTTGCGCTTGAGCTTATAGCAAGGCGGCTCCTCGGAGGCTATGCCGGGGTAGCGGCGGTATTTGATCCCGACGAATCGAGCCTCGGAAGTCTCAGAGCCGAGCTTGAGGCGCACGGAGTCTATGTCTTCAGAGACCTGCGCAAATTCCTTGTCTGCGGGATAAAGGCGGTCGTCATCCGAAGCGGTGCGGACAGCGCGGAATATGCGATAAAGGCTTTGAGACGCGGGCTGGATGTTCTGTCCGAGCCGCCGATGGCGGTGACGGTCGAGCAGATAACTCGGATAGAGCGTGCGGCAAAGGACACGGGGAGAAAATATTCTCTCGCGCTTTACGGCTGTCATCGCCGCGATGTCCTGCTTGCCGGAAGGCTTTTTCGCCGCGGAGACATCGGAAGGCTTTTATACGCCGAGGCAATCGAGCGGGTCGAGCCGATAGCCGGACATTCGATAAATATAATGAGCGGCGGAGCGATAGGAAGACTTTTGATACCCACCGAGCTTAAGCTTCGCAAGGCTGATATGTACGAGAGCGGTACCGGGGAGCTGAGGCTCGGCGCGGGACTTTTGCAGCTGTCGGGCGGAGCGGTCGGTCATTCTCTCTGCGCAAGCATCGGAGTGAGGAGCGGACTTAAGCTCATCGGCGAATGCGGAACGATCGAGGCGGTCGGCGGCAGGGTGATAATAACCGAGGGCTCGGGGGCGGTGACGAAAAGCACTTCGATCCTTCCCGAGGGCTTCAGATTGAGCGGTATGCTCGGCACGGGAGATTTTTCGCATTCATCGGCTATTGCCGGCTTTGCCGCGATGCTTGTCGGTGACGATGAGGCTGAAAAGCGGTGCATAGGACTTTCGCGCGCTTCCGAGATAGCTCTTGCGGCGATCTCGGGTACGGAGCATGAATCCGATATACCGAAGGGCTCACTGTACGGACTTTCGAGCGTGGTCAGCAAGGAAAGACGGAGCTATCCGTGATGACCGAGCTTGCGATAGCCGCCCATATTTAATGAATAAAACGGCGATCCGCCGATGATCGATATGTGCGGCGAAGCGTATCCGAGCGTATGCTTTTTGGCTTTATTTATATGACCCATTCGAGACGGTGCAACTTGCGGTTGACAAAAATGCCGCCTCGGATGGGTTGATTTTTTTTGCCGTGCATGATATAATTATAGAAAATATATTTATAAATTTCCACAGGAGGATGAAATTATGAAGCTTGCAGCCATGATCGGTAAGCTCAGAAGCGATTCGGGACTTACTCAGGAAAAATTCGCGGAGCTGGTCGGCGTAACACGTCAGGCGGTTCAGAAATGGGAGTCGGGAGCGGCATTTCCCGAGATAGACAAGCTGGTCAAGATATCGAAGCATTTCAATATCTCGCTCGATGCGCTCGTCTTTGATGCCGACACGCGCACATCCGAGGAGCTGACCTTTGACAAGAAGCTCAGCCCGCAGTATTCTACCATGCACCGTTGGGAGGATTATTCGGCTCAGCTCGTGACCGAGCTCACTCAGTCGCTCGAGGAGGGAAAGGACATAGAGACCTATGCTCCGATCTTCCGCTCGGTATCTAAGCTGCCCGCCGGCGAGGCTAAGACAAAGCTTGCGGATGTGCTGTTCGAGGTGATACTGAACGCACCGACGGTTGAGGGCTATCCCTACTGCGAGCCGTCCGAGCTTGAGACGATAAAGCTCATGCGCTGCTCGGAGCAGCCGAGCTATGACGGTATTGTCGAGGGACTTTCTGACGAAGAGCTTTTCGACAAGATACACGGCGCGATAATCGGCAGAGTCTGCGGCTGTCTGCTCGGAAAGCCGGTCGAGGGTATGCGGACTAAGGATCTCCTTCCGCTTCTCAAGCTGACCGAAAACTATCCGATGCACCGCTATATAATGGAGGCTGATCTCACCGAGGAGGTAACCGAAAAGCTCGGCTTCAGGCTCAACGGACGCTGCTATCCCGACAATATAGTCTGCGCTCCGGTCGATGATGACACTAACTACACGATCCTCGCGGCAAAGCTCATAGAAAAATACGGCAAGGATTTCACCCCGTGGGATGTTTCTCGGATATGGCTCGATCTTCAGCCGAAGAACGCCTACTGCACCGCAGAGCGCGTCGCCTTCAGAAACTTTGTCGCGGGCTACAATCCGCCCGAATCGGCAGCCTACAAGAATCCCTATCGCGAGTGGATCGGCGCACAGATACGCGGCGACTACTTCGGCTATATAAATCCCGGAAAGCCCGAGCTTGCCGCAGATATGGCGTGGCGCGATGCCTCGATCTCGCACGTCAAGAACGGTATCTACGGTGAGATGTTCGCGTCTGCGATGATAGCGGCAGCGGCGGCGGAGAAGGACATAAAGAAGATAATCCTCGCGGGTCTGTCTCAGATACCCGAGCGTTCGCGTCTCCATGAGAGCGTCAGTGAGATAATCTCGCTCTGCGACGAGAACAAGAGCGCGGACGAGGTATTCGCTTATATCCACGAGAAGTGGGACGAATACACCGAGCACGGCTGGTGCCACACGATATCGAACGCGATGATCGTTGCGGCTTCGCTCCTTCTCGGAGAGGGTGACTACGAACGCTCGATCTGCATGGCGGTTCAGACCGGCTTTGACACCGACTGCAACGGTGCGACCGTCGGCTCGGTACTCGGAATGAGAAACGGCTTTGCGTCGATCCCGTCGGTCTGGTACGACTGCCTGAACGACACGCTCGACACCTCGATCTTCGGAGTCGGAAAGGTAAATCTCACCGACTTTGCAAAGAAGACCTTCGAGACCGCAAAGGGCTGAGTCGATATATTTTGTAATAAAAACCGATATCCCGCGCCGAAAGCTCGGCGCGGGATATTCCTTTGGGATAATGCTTGACGATAAGCCTTTCGGTAAGCTATACTCACCGATATTTGATCGAGGTCATGCGGCTTATACGGCAAATAAAATTTCGAGTATATGCGGTATTGACCGCTTTATAGGCTTAAAAGCCTTATCGAGGCTGCTTTGGCAGGCGATCGGCGAAGAGTATTGTGCAGAGTCCGGGCGCACGCTTTGGCGAGGGAAGAGTCAAAATGCCCTTATCGACGAGCTGCTCGAGCATATACCGCGAGATCGCGGGATTGGAATTATAGAGCCGTGCGACCTCACGCATATGCTCGGGGTACTGCGGGAGAAGGAGGTCACAGAGCTTTTCGGAAAGCTCGAGGATGAGTGAGGACTCCTCGGCGTTCGGAGAGGGGATAGCCTTTATAAGCTCGGTGTCCGAAAGCTGCTTTCCGCCGTGCTCGACGGCTATTATGTTGACCTCATCGTTCTCTGTGAGATAGCCCTTGTCGCGCAGGCGAGTGTATTTTTCGAGGTTCTCGGGCTCTTTTTTTATGCGGTCGGTGTAAAACTCGTAGAGATAGTCGTAGTCCTCATAGCGGTTGTCCTTCCAGTCGAGGATTCGGCTGTCGTAGTAGGTGGTCAGCTGCCACGAATAGATAGGATATTTGCTCGAGCCGCGGTTCATCGGTCCGCACGCCGAATATTTCCGTGCGTCGAAGGAAAGCTCGTATTCTCTCGCGACCGAGGCGAAGGCGACATATCTTCCTCCGTCCTTTCGTGCGACCTTGAAGCTGTCGTATTTTTCAGCATCGAAGGCGATGTTAAGGCGCAGAAAGAGCGAAAGCGTCATGAATGACCAGTTAAAGAGGTTTTCATCCTTACCCGGAACATACAGCTTCGAGCGGTCGAGCGATTCTGCCGCCTCGAGTATACGGCTCGGATAGGTCTCGGCGAGCTTTTTTGCGTATTTTACATAAAGCTCGTGAGTCTTTTCGATCGTCTCGGGTGAGGTATCGTCGATGAGGAGATTTGCACGGAGCTTTTCGCCTATGCGGTCGAGAAAGCCGTATTCCTCGAGTGTGGCGATCTCGTCCTCGATAAAGAGCGGATTTACTCCCAGCTCGTCGGCGATCTCGCTTATCGTGCGAGGCTTTTTGTAGGCGGTCCAGACGATGTTCTGCGTCAGGCGATTTTTGAGGAAGTGTTCGGTAGAGCCGAGGCTTCCGGGAGTGCCGTCGTGTCCGAGATTTGTGAGGGTGATGGGTTCGATGCCGATTTTTCCGAGAGTTCTCATTTTTGTAAATCCTTCCCGAAGCTCGTCACGTGCCGCCGAGAGATGCCACTTCACCGTTCCCGAGGGGATAGAGAGTGTGTCGGCGATGTCGGAGAGCTTCATTCCCTTGTAGTAGTGCAGCATGAGTATGCTGCGGCGGAGCCTTGAAAGGTGGGCAATCTCGAGCCGAAGCCTTGCCTGCGTTTCACGGTCGATGAACCGCTCGATGGG
>CAYRKS010000146.1:0-5256 GCA_964424855.1 uncultured Lachnospiraceae bacterium | reverse complement strand
GAGGACAACACCTACATGATCAGCGGCGAGATCAACGAGTTCGCTCAGAAGATGATAATGTCGAACGATGACACCTATGATGTCATGTACATAAGCACAAACGGCATTTATCCGATCGTAAAGAGCAACGGTCTCACCGATCTCAAGTCGCTCGAGGGACTTGGGCTCGACAAGGATTGGTGGCAGGGCGGCTTCAACGAAAAGCTGGAGATGAACGGCTCACTCTACTCTGCGGTCGGCTCCGCACACCTCATGTACATCGACTCGCTCTGGGGACTCTTCTTCAACGAGGACATGATGAACGACCTAAAGCTCGAGCTTCCGTATGAGCTTGTCCGCGAGGGCAAGTGGACGACCGATGCCATGCTCGGCTACCAGAAGGCGGCGGCTTCGCTCAACGGCGACGAATCCTTTACCTGGGATGACAACGGAAAGAGTGTTTACGGTATGTCGGGCGGCATGGAGATGAAGCTGCTTGCCGGCTGTGCCGAGCTTCTGCTCGGAAAGGACGGAAACGATGTCATATTCTCGGCGGGAAGCGAGCATTTCTATGATGCCTGCGACAAGGTCGCCGCGATGGTCACGGCTGACGGCGGTATCCGCTACACCGCGAGCAAAAGCGGTCTCAGCGACGGTGAACCCGGCAACTACATAACCACCTTCGAGACCGAGCGCGCACTCTTTGTGAACGCCGAGGTCTGCAAGACCGGACGCTTCCGCGTTCTCGACTTCACCTACGGTATCCTACCCAGCCCGAAGTATGACGAGGCTCAGGAGAGCTACTACGCCTCGCCCTTTGACGGCTGCCCGATGATGACAATCCCGGTCACTGCGAAGGACACCGAGTTCAGCGCGGCGGCTATGGATGCTCTGAGCTATATAAGCTATAACGATGTTTTCCCGATCTACACCGAGATCACTCTCGAGACCAAGGGACTCAGAAACGATGCTTCGATCGAAATGCTCGGTATAATCCTCGATGCCTGCTGTCCCGACCTCACCTATTATTACTCGGGCATAACGAACACCTTCGCAAATCAGCTCCAGACCGCTATAAGAAGCGGAGCGGGCGGCTACGCCTCGATAATCGCCTCGAATAAGGAGGCTATAGAGGAAGCACTCGAAAAGATAAATTCTTAAAGCTCATAATGATCAGAGAGCCGCCGCGCAGCTTTGCGCGGCGGCTCGTTTTTATGCGAACGGTTACATGGGAATTTGAAAGCAAAATGCTCTTCGCCATCCGGCGAAGAGCATTTTGAGATTATGCTTTTTTGCTCAGTCCATAGCGTCAAGAAGCTTTTCGAGATTTTCCGCGACCGCGTTCTTGTTGGAGGCAATGGTCGAGGCGTAGGACTTGTCGGTCGAGTTCTGGAGATTGCTGAGCTTGCTGACGATATCGTTGGTGACACCGAGTATACGCGAGAACTCGATGCCGCGGCTCTCACGGATGATCTGGAGCATTTCGATGGATTCCTCGTTTCTCAGACCCTTCTGAGAGAGCGAGACATCATAGTACTCGGGAATGACGGTCTGAAGGCTCTCGTAGGAGAGTGCGTCGAGCGCGTAGCCGACCATCTCGGGGTTCCGGACATCCTGCGGAACGGTGAGTACGCAGGAATTCGCGTTCATGAGCGTGTAATATTCCTCCTGGCTCTCATCGTACTTCGGGCAGGGGAGCAGACCGAAGGTCTGGTTCAGGTCACGCATAACGCCGGTGGTCTTGAGCTCGCAGGTGAGGAACATTGCGCGGTTTTCGCGGAACATTCCGTAGTAGGAGTTATCCGCGTTGACATCCGAGTTGCCCTCGCGGTTTCCGTTGGTCTTGTCAAAGAGCGCGTAGAGCTTATCGAGGGTGTTGTAGAAATGCTCGTTTTCGAGGTTGATCGAGTAGTTTCCGTTCTCCTCGACAACGAGACGGTTGCCCGCCGCGTACATAAAGCCCTCGATTGCGGTCGGGTGGTGAGCGATTCCGTAGACCGAATTTCCCTCTGCGGAGAAGGGCTGGAAGCCGTCATCTCCGTTGAGCGAGACCGATGCCTTGACGTACTCCGCGAACTTGTCGAGCGTCCAGTTGCCGTCCTTTACGGTCTGATAGGGGAGCTCGAGCTTAAGATCCTCCATCATGTCCTGATTGAAGAGGATGACCCACGACATATCGATCGACATTAGGTGGAGCGGGCTGGTAGCGGCATAGAGATTGCCGTTGATCGTGAGCGAATTGATCATGTTCTGATCCCACCACTCGGAATCGAGATTCATTCCCGGGAGATCGTAGAGGTTGTAGAGATATTTCTCGGTTATGAGCCCCGGCTTGAAGGCGAGCGGGATGTACGCGACATCGTAGGTGTGGTCACCCGAGGCGATGCTCTGCATGAGGGAGTCGATCGATTCGGTTATTCCCGACCAGCCGGGATATTCGATGGCGTGCTCAACGATGGTTATGCCGAGCTTTTCCTCGACCTTGCGGTTACGGTTGTAGATCACGTTTTCGAGACGATCTCCGCTCTGCTCGGTGCAGTCGATAGCCATGTTGCACTCCCACATGGTCGCGTAGTTCATAAAGTTCAGCTCTTCGCCGCCGTAATTCTTGTCGGGGTAAGCGTAGCCGCCGTCGTCCGAAGAGACGGTCGTGCCGCCCGATGCTGTTGTTTCGTTGCCCTTATCGGCGTTATCTCCGCAGGCTGCGGTCGCGAGCATTGCCGCAAGGAGGAGCAGGGAAACGAGTCTTTTCTTGTGTGCCATTTTTATACCTACCTTTGATAAAAAATTCGGGATTTTTCCAAATATCCTTATTGACATTATATCAGATTTATGGTATAATATCAATGACAAAAAAGGAAATCTTGGTGACAAAAAACGCTATGGGGCGTATGATAAAGCCCCTGTGGCTTTACCGCGGGCAGAGCTTCGGCTATTTCGGCAGATCCCGCCAAAGCGAGAAAGGAAGGGTCATAAAAATGATATGGGAATATGAAAATTATCGCGATACGGTCGTTCCGAACTTTCGGCTCTCAACGCTGAAGCAGAAGCTCACCTACAGGATGCACGCACACCAGAACATCGAGACGGTATTTCTTCTCGAGGGGCGGATGAGGCTCAAGCTGCACGACTCCGAGGGCGAGGATCGGGTAACGATAGCAGAGCCGGGAAACGTGATACTGATAAACTCGAATGTTATACACGGGACAAACTATCTCGATGATGTGAGGTTCTATCTCGGCTTTATACCACCCGGAAGCTTGATGCAGAGCCTTCGCCTCGGGATCGGCGAAACTCCGAGCGAGCCGATACGCTCTCCGAGCCAAACGACGTTCGAGCTTTTTAAGCTGCTGTCGAATATGTCAAACTCCACCGAATATGACGGAAATGCAAAGGATACGCTGCTGATCTCGCTCGTCAATTCACTGATGGCTTCGCTGATGCCGAATATCCGAAGCTGCTCGATAAAGCTTCGCGATACGAACGAAAAGATAGATATCGTCGCGTATGTCAACGAGAATTTCCGCGACCACGAGCTTTCGATCGGTAAGCTCTCCGAGTCCTTCGGCTATTCTGAGCGCAGACTGAACGATATCTTCAACGAGAGAGTGCAGAAAACGGTCAAGCAGTACATAAGCGATCTCAGGATAAACGCGGCGGTGCAGCTCCTGCTTCGTACAAATCTCGGAGTCGAGGCGATAGGCTATGATGTCGGCTTCGAATCGCCCCGAACCTTTCTTCGCGTCTTTAAGGCGCATATCGGCTTTACTCCGACCGAATTTCGACAGGGAAAGGCGGGCGAGGTCGAGATGAACGATCCGATGAGCTGTCCGCATATGACCGTTCCGCACGACCTTTGGTGAGGGAAGGGAAGAATAAAGCCCTCGCCGAGCTATTCGACGAGGGCTTTTATATATCGTTTGTGCTTCGGAGAGTCGATCAGCGATTTATCCAGATCGGACTCGTCCAGCCGAAGCGTCCGTCGGTCAGCTCGACACGGAGATAGTAATAGTCGGTGTCGTTTTCGATCCTGTAATCGAAGATGAAGAACTCGGGCTTTTTCGAGATCATGTAGTCGCGGCAGTTCTTTACGAGGGTTATCTGCTTTATCGGAGCGTCCGCCTTGATGTTGACATATATCTCGCGGTCGGAGCTGTCGGTAAATTCCTCGCCCATATAGTGACCGTTTATTCGGAAGTCGAACCACATTTTTCCGCCCATGAAGGCGTAGCAGCGTCTCGCCTTGAGTGCCGAAAAGATCGAATCGAGCGTGTTCTCCTCGGCGAGAACTCCCGTCCTTCCGCCGAATCGCCAAAGACCGCTCTGCTTTTTGTAGTAATCGGCATCGTCGCGGCAGTGATCGTCCGAGGCACCGATGCAGCCCATTCGCGCACCGCGCTTAAGCGCGTCCTGCCAGAAGCCGCCCTCGCAGTTAAATTCCTCATCGTTGCAGGGATTTCCGAAATATTCTGCCGAATCCGCCTGAGAATAAAGCTCGATCAGCGGGGTGAAAAGCTCGGTCGGCATGGTGAGAAAATCCGCGCAGGAGTTTAGGCTGTAGGTGTCGTGCGGGATCACGAGAACGTCCTCGCGTTTGAGCGTTTTGAGAAGCTCCTCGCGCGTGATCTCACCGTGCGCCGCGCTTTTTATCATTTCGCCGTCGTAATTGTTGAAATACACGACCATGTTGTTGTACCACGGGTAGGAATCGCGCTCGTAGCCCGATATTACCGTGAATTTGCCGGGCTCGTTGTATTCGCGAGCCTTCGCCTTTTCAAGCTCCCATTTTTCGCCGTAGAGCGTGTTTTTTCCGACTCCGCCGTGATCGTGATCGGTCAGCGCACCGAAATCGAGACCGTCGCGGTCGCGGATAGAGCGGTAATAGGTGTCGATATCGGGCGAACCGTCCGAGAGGCGCGAATGCCCGTGGATGTCGCCGAGATAGATATTGTACTTGCTTTTTCCGGGATAAAAGCTCCTTTCGCAGGCGAGAGCATCGTCATAGGTCTTAACGCCGTCGGTCTCGGGTTCGCTGTAGACGATTTTTGTGAAGCCGCTGCATCGGTTCGGAGTGTCGATGCGCTTTGCCAGTCTTTTTTCCTTGTTGATCACGGTATATCCTCCGTTATTTACCTTATTTTGTCTTAAAATCAGGAAAGACCCGCAAAAATGCAGGTCTTTTCTTTAGAAACTATGTGAGTCAAGCACTGTAAACGCTGACAGCCTTCTTGCCGCCTGCGATGTGCTCGAACTTTACAACACCGTCGATAAGAGCGA
>CAYRKS010000145.1:0-5260 GCA_964424855.1 uncultured Lachnospiraceae bacterium | reverse complement strand
CAAACTCAACACTTAACTCTTAACACTATCCCCTCCACCCTTCTCACTCTCCTTCCTATCCTTTCGGGAAAATTTTGAGGGTAAAAATCTCGCTTCGGGAAAAATTCCGAAAATCTTGCACAAAAAAGCTTATTATAAATCGAAATACTTGTTTCAAAAATGTACCGTTTTGACTTTCTCTCGATAAGAAAAATAGAGCATAATATACAACAAAAATTCCCCGAAACAAAAAGAGTAGGGATAGAGGATTTGGAGTTATGAGGACGGAATGGTGAGTGAGAAATTAGAAATTAAGATTTAGTTCGGTTAGCGACTTTCACTGTCGTGCTTCG
This sequence comes from uncultured Lachnospiraceae bacterium, assembly GCA_964424855.1. GTDB lineage: Bacteria > Bacillota > Clostridia > Oscillospirales > CAG-272 > Flemingiibacterium. The sequence continues at coordinate 4,928 of CAYRKS010000145.1, read as the reverse complement.
CATTATAAAAAACTGTAAGCGGACTAAGGGATCGAAAATTGTAAGTTGGAAATCCCGACTAAGCATATCCCGCTCCCGCGCGGCTTCGCCGCGCTAACTCCAAGCTCCAAACTCCACTCTCAACTCACCACTCACCACTCTCAACACTCCAAACTCCACACTCCCACAAAATCTCTGACGAATACAAAAAACCAAGTGCCACTGCCACCGGTGCCACCTTTTTGTTGTTTATGTGTATACCGCGCTTTCGTATGCTATAATCTATTATCGAATTTACACTAAAAATCGGCTCAAAATTTCCTTCCAAAATTTAGTAGTGCCACCTGCGCGGCGAAGCCGTGCAAGTAATAGGAAAGTACTCACAAAACTCTTCACTCCGTCGCGCAACGCGCGACATATAATAAAATAACGACTTGACGCTGTGCGTCAAGTCGTCTCCTTAACTCTTCACTCTTAACCCTTCACCCTTCACTTAAAGGCGAAGCCGGGCGCGGCAACGCCGCGTAAGCTCTTCACTCTACAGCTTTGCCGAGCTCTCCCCCGTTCTCCGCTATTATCCGCTGAAGCTCCTTTATGTCAATCCTCTGCACCGAGGCTCCCGCGCTTGCCGCAAGAGACGCGGCGATACCCGCCGCTTCACCCGTTGTAGTGCAGATCGGCATTATCCTTATCGAAGCCTGCGCCTCGTGATCGACCGAAATACAGCGTCCGCCGACCAGAAGATTGTCGCAGTCGCGCTCGGTCGGGATCAGCGAACGGTAGGGGATCGTGTACCATTTTCCCTCGGGGAAATAATAATGGCTCGTGCCGCTTCCCTCGGGATTGTGGATGTCGATGTCGTAATTTCCCGCCGCCACAGCGTCGTCAAAGACTCTGCAAGCCACAAGATCGGCTCCCGTTAGGATGTATTCACCGGTGAGCATTCGGCTCTCGCGGACTCCTATGCTCGGCGCGGTCGAGACCAGCTCGGCGTTCTCCATGCCGGGGATATCGTTCTCCTTGAAGAAGCGCATAAGCTCCGCGACCTGCTTTCTCGCCTCGATCTCGGCGCGGGTCAGCTCAAAGGGATCCACGGGGTCAAGCTTTACTATCCGCGTAGTGTTGAAGTGGAGCATATTCTCGATCGGGTGGTCGAAGACCAGAATGTCCTCGCGCGGATTCGTCAGCTTGCCCTCCGAAAGAAGCCTTTTGTAAAGCCCCTGCCAAAGCTCTCGGCTCGCGAAGAAACGCTTTTTATCCACGTTCGCCACTCTGAAGCAGAGGGTCATCGGCTGGCAAAGCTCGTCCCCCTCGCGCCCGAGCCGAGTCGGAACGCCCGCCATGACCGTGAGATCGGCATCTCCCGTGCAGTCGATGAATACCCTCGCGCCGAAGCTCAGAACTCCGCCCTTGGTAACGACCGATACCCGCTCGATGTGATTTTCCTTCTTCTCAACTCCGCAAAGGGTCGCGTGAAGGAGCAGCTCGGCTCCCGAGGCTATCACCTTGTCGTCGAGCAGGAGCTTAAGCTCCTCGTCCAAAAAATTACCCGCGCCCGCGTGCTTCGAAAGCTCACTCGAAAGCTCTGCAAATATTCCGCGGCTGAGTCTGAGCCACTGCCGTTCGCCCTTTTCATCGATTATCTTCGTTGCATTCGGCATAAAGGGATAGACCAGACAGTTCACCGCCGCGCCTCCGAGAGACCCCGAAGCCTCTATGAGCAGTACCCTCGAGCCGCGCCGAGCCGCCGCGACAGCCGCCGCACAGCCCGTAAAGCCTCCGCCGAGAACTATGATATCATATTCCATACAGTCCTTCATTTTCATCCACCGCCGCTCCCGAAAAAGCGTCCTTTCAAAATTTTATACAAGCAATGCGCATTTTATACGGATCGAATTGCTAAAGCAATGCTGACAGCATTTGCTTACTCGTCGTGATTGGACTCGAAATCCCCGCCGACATCCTTTCCGAGGTCGCAGGTGTAGACAAATTCCACTATGTCACCGTCCGAAAGGCTGTAGCGCGAGCAGCCGTAATTCGGGAACCAGTCGTTCACTCGGTACATCCAGCCCGAAAGCTCTCCGCAGTCGAACTCGTAGATGTTCCCTATGCCCTCGATGTATGCCGTGCCGTAGATCGGAGTGTTCGAGAACTCCATATGCAGCTTGTTCTCCTTGCAGACCCTTCGAAGGAGGTTGAAAACGCTCTCGCCGCCGTAGAAGGTCGCCTCGGTCGGAGGAAGGATACAGCCGTCCTCGGGGAGCAGCTCGAGCTTTTCGGGGTCAAGCTTTTCCTTTGAGTCGAGGATGGTATTGCAGGATATCGAGATCGTGCAGACAAACTCCTCATCGGATATCTCGACCGCCTCCGGATCGACCGGCTGAGGTCTTCCCTCGGGCGCAGTCACCTCGACTCCATCCGAAGCCACACTCTCACCGCAGGCACAAAGGAGTAGCGAAAGCATCATAAGTGCCGCAAAGCAGACTGTTATTTTCTTCATAAAAGCTCCGCCTCCCTCAGTAAATTATAGAGCATAGCTGCGACCTCTCGGCGGCTTATATCCTCGCGCGGCTCGAGCCTTATTACCGACTCGTCGAGTATCCCCTTAAGACAGCAGAAGGCAAGCCCGCCGCGCGCCCAATCCGAGGAGGTCGTCCAGTCCGAGAACTGCGAGAGAGTGTCGCGTATCGCCGAGCTTGAAAGCTCGGTATCTATCCCGCAAAGTTCAGCCGAGCGTGTGACCATGACCGCCGCCGCCTCGCGGGTTATGCTTCCGCCGGGCAAAAAGGTCGCCTCGCCGACTCCGTTGACTATTCCCTTTGAATAAGCCTTTCCGACATAGCCCGAGAACCAGTCGCTCGACAGCACATCCGAAAAATCGCTCGAGGTCCTCGGCTCGAGTCCGAGCGCACGGACAACTATAGTACAGAATTCGGCTCGGGTCATTTTATCGTCGGGCGCGAACAGCTCGCTCGTGCGACCGTTTATTATCCCTCGCGCCGCCAGTGCCTCGATAGCCGTCCGATCGGGATCGTCCTTCGGGACATCCGAAAAGCCGATCGAATATTTCACCGATAGCTTCTTGACCTCCGAGTCGCGGTCGGCGAATTTTTCGTAATCCGAAGCTATCGTCAGAGCGTCGCCCATAGAATAGAGGCTGCTTTTCCCCGCCTCGAAGCGTTCGACGGCGGTCAGCGCACAAAACGCCTGCTCGGTCGCCATCTTGTTCACCGATCTCGAATCGAGCGTGTGGCGAAAGCCGCCGTCAATCGTCTGAAAGCTCTTGAGCGCGTCGAGCGGAGTCCTTTTGTTTTTCACGAACCGCTCGTCGTTCTGCGATATGCCCAGCTCACACATGGCGATTATCACCTGAGAAATGCTCTCGGCGGTCTCGCTCCCCATCGTCTCAAAGCCACCGTCGGGAAGCTGAGAAGCCGAGAGATATTCCACCGCCGAAGCGACCGCCTTCTCCACCATCTCGTCCGAGCGGTATTTCGCGAGAGCCTGCAGGACCATCGCCGTGGTGTCGGCATCCGAGCCGTCAGACCCGGTCGAGACATTCCAGCCGCCGTCGGAGAGCTGAGAATCGAGCAGAGCATCGACATAATATCCGCGAAGCTCGGTGTCATCAACGCGATAGCCCGCACAATCGAGCGCGAGGAGCGCGAATACCGCGCCGTTTATCCCCTGCTTCATGGTCATTTCGCGGTCGCAGAGCGGAAGGGTCAGGTCGTACCCGCCGATATCCGAGGCATCGAGTCCGAGCGACGATACCGCAAGTATAACACGCGAATATTCGGTGTACCTGCGCGTGGAAAGTATCCCCTTGCTCTCGGAAATATATTCGGTCAGCCGCGAGCTGTAGCCCGGGAAATAATCCTCGGGAGTCGAAGCCCCCGACCGCGCAAGCCCGATGACCGCCCACTCGCCGCCGATACTGCCGTAGGAGGGAGCCTTGACCGTTTTCAGAAGATATTCCTCGGTCTTGTCGGAATAAGCCGAGACGGTCACCGCCGCCCTCTCAAGGGCGAGACAGGGCGAAGCCGCCGAGGTCAGCATCGTGCCGATGAGCAGTGCCGAAATCAGCTTCGTCGAGAGCCGTCCTTTATAAAATCTCATAAATACCCCTTATAAAGCTCGAAGGTGTGAAGAAAAGCCGTCACACCTCCGAAAATGTATCGATTATAGATTACTTGAGCATCGAGAGCGCGTCGGAGATCGTCTTTTCAAACGCCTCGCGTCCGTACTTATCGACCTCTGCCTTGTTCTTCTCACCGTGCGTGAGGCAGCCCGCGCCGCCGATACAGCCGCCGACACAAGCCATTCCCTCGATAAAGTTCGCATCGAGCTTTCCGCGAAGCTTCTGCATGAGCGCGATCTTGCACTCCTCGATACCGTCGCAGGCACAGGGCTTGAGAAGGAAGTCGATCTCCTGCTCCTTGAGTCCCTCCGCTACCGCGTCGGAAAGTCCGCCCGAGCGCGCGAAGATGCGTCCGAAATAGGAGGCATTGTCGAGAACATCCTCCTCGAGCTGAGTGATGTCGATCTCGCGGCTGTCAAAGAGTGCCTGAAGCTCCTCAAAGGTCATTGCGGCATCGACATACGGCTTGACGGTCTCCTTCTGTACCTCCATCTTCTTTGCGGTGCAGGGACCGATGAAGACGACCTTGCAGGGAGCCTCATGCTCCTTGATGTACTTTGCGATAGCCGCCATCGGCGAGGGATTGTGCGAGACGAACTCCTTGAGTGCCGGGAAATTCTTGTCGATGTAATCGACGAAGGCGGGACAGCAGGAGCTGGTGAGGAAGCCCTTTTCGGCAAGCTCGCGGCTCTCCGCCTGTGCAACCATGTCGGCACCGAGCGCAGCCTCAACGACCGTGTGGAAGCCGAGTGCCTTGAGTCCCGAGATGACCTGACCGAGCTTTGCGTAGGTGAACTGGCTCGAGATG
>CAYRKS010000144.1:0-5313 GCA_964424855.1 uncultured Lachnospiraceae bacterium | reverse complement strand
GGAGCGATCTTGAACTGACATGGACAACTTAAAGGTAAAACTGAAATCCCTGTGCATTTTTCGCGGACTTCTCGACGATCCGATCATTGCCGCCTTGCAGAGATATCTTGAAAAGCCCGCTATAGCCGTGTATTCCGCGTTTGTCTCGGCACTGTATGAGGCTAACGGCGGAAACCTCGGTGAATATATCAAGGAGATCTGCACGAGCAGCAGCAATGTGTATGTAAAAACGGTCGGACAAAAGCAACCGATACCGAAATATATGCAGACGGCATTGGAGGAGGAGCTTTCGATCCTCCAGGAGGTGGCGGAGCTGACAAAGGAAGAGCTTTGTGAGCTTATGAGCTACAAGGGCTATCTTCCCGATTTCACGACCACGCATATGCGTCTGACCGAGATATATCTGCATCGTGCCGAGAATATCGAAAAATACGGCTACGGGATATATTCAAAGCATCGTATGTTCTGCGTGAACGACAGTGACGAGATCGTTCCGGTCTATAATCCCGACAGGATCGAGCTTTCGCAGCTGGTCGATTACGAGAGGGAGCGAGAGATCATTCTCGACAACACGAAGGCACTGCTTGCGGGCAAGCCTGCGGCTAATATCCTCCTGACGGGAGATGCGGGAACCGGAAAATCCTCGACGGTCAAGGCGGTCGCGAATGCGCTCTGGAGCGAGGGGCTTCGGGTAGTGGAAATACGAAAGGATCAGCTTCGCAGTATCCCGCGGGTTTTGGATACGCTTTCCGCGAATCCGCTCAAATTCGTACTGTTCATCGATGATCTTTCGTTCCTGAAGGATGATGACAATTTCAATTCGCTGAAGGCGGTGCTTGAAGGCTCGGTCACGGCAAAATCGAGCAACACGGTCATCTATGCCACGAGCAATCGGCGACATATAATAAAGGAAAGCTTTTCCGACCGCGACGGCGACGATATACACCGAAACGACACAATGCAGGAGCTTATATCTCTGTCCGAACGCTTCGGCATACACGTCACCTTCTCAAAGCCGAGCAAGGACACCTTCCTTCACATAGTCGAGCATCTGGCTCGGGAAAACGGGATCGATATGGCAAAGGACGAGCTTGAGCTTCTCGCCGAACGCTTTGCACTGGAACGCGGCGGTCGTTCCGCACGCCTTGCGAGACAGTTTATTGACGGGCTTCTGGCAAGGTGAGCAGCAGTCGAGCGATCGATGTGCGATTTGAAGAAAAATTTTATACGGAGCTGTCTCAAATGCTTCTTTTGGCAATTTGGGACGGCTCCTTTTTGTTTCCGCGCCACCGATCCGGATGTCACCGACAGCTTTGTCGGATATCTGCGTATTTCGTCGATGCAGTGACGGTGTACCCATCAAAGCTTTCTTACGAGCAAAATTGCCTCGACGGTCATCACTCCGATTTTTATGCATGATGAGGAATGCCAACTTTATAATATTGACACGGCGGACGGAACACGGAAGCTCGGAATATCCGATAACCGCTGAATTATTTCACAAGGCGAGGCATATTCGAGAGGATTTGCTCCGCTAAAAATTGTTCCTTTCAACATTTTTTCATTATACTCTTGACATACGGCAAAAGTTCTGATATAATATATGTGTAAAAATATACCACACTACGGAGAATGATATTATGGCAATAATTTTTGACAGCGAAAAAAAGGTTTTCAAGCTCGACACTCCCTCCTCGAGCTATGTTTTTAAGGTTAGCAACGCAGGCTACCTGCTTCATCTCTACTACGGTGCATATGTACCCGATACCGATCTCGACTATCTCAACTGCACTCTGCACAACGCTTCGTTCAGTGCGAATGTTCCCGAGAGCGACAAGGATCCGGGTCTTTCGCTCGACACGAGCCGTCTCGAATATTCCTGCAACGGAATAAGCGATTTCCGCGTCGCGGCTCTTCAGATTCGCGGCGAAAACGGCAACGCTTCCACCGACATCCGCTACAAGTCGCACAAGATATATGCCGGCAAGCCCGGACTCCCCGGTCTTCCCGCGACCTATGTCAACTCGGATGACGAGGCTGACACTCTCGAGCTGGTCTGCGAGGACAGCCTTACCGGCGCAGAGGTCACGCTCATCTACACGGCATTCACAAAGCTCGACGCGATCACCCGCAGCGTAAAGGTCGTGAACAACGGCAAGGCTGCATTCGACATCGAGCGCATTTTCTCGACCAATGTCGATTTCCAGGGCTACGATTTCGAGCTCATGAACCTTCAGGGACGCTGGGCAAAGGAACGCACCCTCGTAAAGCGCAGAATCGAGCACGGACTTCAGGGCATCCAGTCGCGCCGCGGCTCCTCGGGTCACAACAATAACCCCTTCATCGCGCTCGGTCGCGAGGGCTACACCGAGGAATCGGGCGAGGTCTACGGCTTCTCGCTCGTCTACTCGAGCAACTTCTCCGCAGAGGTAGAGGTCGATGCTATGGACTCCACCCGTGTTATCATGGGTATAAATCCCGCCGATTTCAAGTGGCATCTCGCTCCCGGTGAGCAGTTCGATGCTCCCGAGGCGGTAATGGTCTATTCGGCAAACGGTGTTGGCGGAATGAGCCGTACCTACCACAAGCTCTACAGATACAATCTCTGCCGCGGCGAATGGAAAACCAAGAAGCGTCCGATAATCGTCAACAACTGGGAGGGCACCTACTTCAACTTCGACGAAGAAAAGCTTTTTGCCATCGCGAAGGACGCTGCCGATCTCGGTATCGAGATGTTCGTAATGGACGACGGCTGGTTCGGCGTAAGAAACAACGACAACTGCTCGCTCGGCGACTGGTATGTCAACGAAAACAAGCTCAAGGGCGGACTCAAGAGCCTTGTCGATCGCGTGAACGGTCTGGGACTCAAGTTCGGAATCTGGTTTGAACCCGAGATGATCTCGCCCGACAGTGATCTTTACCGTGCGCATCCCGACTGGTGCCTCCATGTCGAGGGACGCGGAAACTCGGTCGGACGCAATCAGTACGTTCTTGATATGTCGAGAAAGGATGTCCGCGACAACATTTTCGATCAGATGTACAAGGTGCTTTCCTCCGCAAATATCGAATATGTTAAGTGGGACTTCAACCGCAACCTCACCGAGGTCGGCAGTGCGATCCTCGCACCCGAGCATCAGGGAGAGGTAGCGCACCGCTATGTTCTCGGCGTTTACGAGCTGCTCGAAAGACTGCTCACCGCGTTCCCAAAGCTCCTTCTCGAGGGCTGCTCGGGCGGCGGCGGACGCTTTGACGCGGGAATGCTCTACTATTCTCCGCAGATCTGGACCTCGGACGACACCGATGCGCTCGAGCGTCTTGAGATACAGTACGGCACCTCGATGGTATATCCGCCGTCCTCGATGTCGGCGCACGTTTCGGCATCTCCGAACCATCAGACCGGACGCGCTTCGAGCTTCAAGACCCGCGGCGATGTCGCAATGGCGGGTGCCTTCGGCTACGAGCTTGACCTGACAAAGCTCACCGATGAGGAGCGCGAGCTTGTGAAGAAGCAGGTCGCGGACTATCACAAGTACTACGATGTTATCCAGAACGGCGACTATTACCGTCTCATCAACCCGACCGAGGATGCCGGAAGGATCACCTCGGCGGCGGCATGGGAGTCGGTCTCGGCTGACAAGAACGAGGTGCTTCTCACCTATGTCGTAATGCGCATTCATGTATGCGTCAGCCGCTACATAAGACTTCGCGGACTCGATCCCGAGAAGATCTACGTTGAGGAGAGCAGCGGAAGACGCTATTCGGGCGCACTGCTCATGAACGCCGGACTTAAGGTGGATATCCACCGTGACGGCGAGAGCAAGGTCTGGCACTTCACCGCGCTCTGATCATTATAAGGCACGGGACTTTTAAAAAAGCAAAAATCATCAAGGAGGTCAGAGGCTTGCTGCTTGCACTCGACATCGGAAACACAAGTATAAATCTCGGAGTTTTTCGCGAAAACGAGCTTATCTGCCGCGCGAAGCTCTCCTCGGAGCAGTCGAAAACGGCGGACGAATACGCCGTTCTGATCTCCGGGATACTCAAAATGAAGGGCGTTGAGTTGCCCGAGATCGACGGTGCGAGACTGCTGTCGGCAGCTCACGCACACGATAATTTCGGCTCTTCGCGAATTTAATATCGAGCCGATGCTCGTCGGCGCGGGGATAAAGACCGGACTGAATATCCGAGTCGAAAATCCGAGTGCGCTCGGTGCGGACATCGTTGCAGACACGGTGGGAGCGATGCAGCTGGCAAAGCCGCCCTTCGCGGTGATCGACCTCGGAACGGCAACGACTCTGACGGCGGTGAATCCGCGCGGTGAGCTGTGCGGCTGCATGATCGCGCCGGGCGTTAAGCTGTCGCTCGATGCTTTGTCAAGGAGCTGTGCGATGCTGCCCGACGTTTCGCTCAGCCGTCCCGAGAGGCTTCTCGGGACGAACACCGCCGATTCGATGAATTCGGGGATCGTTTACGGAAGCGCGATGATGCTCGACGGCTTTATCGATGCACTGAAGAACGAATATCTTCCCGACGAGCTGACGGTGGTTGTTACTGGCGGACTTTCGGAGCTGATAGCTCCGCTTTGCAAAAGCGCGATGCTGCGCGAGCCCGAGCTGACGCTGAGAGGGCTTTGCCGACTTTGGGAGCTGAATCATCGTCTCGCTAAAAAGAGCGGGGCAAAGAGCTGAGCTTTGGGGGATATCTGAGTGGCATTTGAAATTAAAGAAAAAAACGGTGTGAGCTTTCTCACCTCGGATGCGATAGCCTGCCGTCACGGCTTTTCGACGCGACTCGGAGGTGTCAGCACCGCAGAGCATACCGCTTCGCTGAATCTCGCGTTCGGACGCGGAGATGACGATGAAACGGTTCGCAAAAATCTCGAGCTGTTTTCGTCTGCGGTGGGGATATCGCCCGAGACGGTGATAAGCCGCGGACAGGTGCATTCGTCGAAGGTGGTCTATGCCGACAAAAAGAACTGCGGCGAGGGCTATTACCGCGATTCCGGACTGGTCTGCGACGGCTATGTTACCGATCAGCCCGAGGTCGCGCTCGGAATTAAGACCGCGGACTGCGTTCCGATCCTCTTTGAGGATCCCGAGGCTCGGGTCATCGGCGCGGTACACGCGGGCTGGCGTGGAACTATCGCGCTCATCGCGAACGAATGCGTCGATCTCATGACTCGTCTCGGAGCAAAGCCGAGCCGCATAAGAGCGGCTATAGGACCCGCGATACATCGCTGCTGCTACACGGTCGGCGAGGATTTTTACAAGGCGGTCTCCGATTCGCTCGGAAAGCGTATGGCGCAGGAGTTCG
>CAYRKS010000143.1:0-5342 GCA_964424855.1 uncultured Lachnospiraceae bacterium | reverse complement strand
AACGATTTCTCGGATTTCATTTTTACCTCGGCCTGTGCGGTATATTACGAGTGGGTAGAAAAGACCGATCCCGATATGTTTGCCGAGATACAAAAGAGAGTCGCAGAGGGACGCTGGCAGATAGTCGGCGGATGGTTTTTGCAGCCCGACTGTAATCTGCCGAGCGGCGAGAGCTTTGCGCGGCACGCGCTCTTTTCGCAGAGATATTTCAAGGAAAAATTCGGTGTGACCGCGAAGACCGGCTACAATGTCGATTCCTTCGGGCATAACGCAAATCTTCCGCAGATATTAAGACTTTCCGGCATGGAGAATTACGTCTTCATGCGCCCGTCTCCGAACGAAAATCCGAGTCTTTACGACCTCTTCGAATGGGAGAGTGCGGACGGTTCGAGGGTAAGAGCCTTCAGGATCCCCGAGCCCTACTGCATAACCTTGCGGTGTCTCGAGGTGCTTGACTGCATAAACGAAAAGACTGCCGAAAAGCCGATGATGGCGTTTTACGGAGTCGGAAATCACGGCGGAGGTCCGACTGTCGAACTGATGCGCGACATCCTCGAGAAAAAGACCGAAAATATGTGCTTTTCCTCGCCGGACGCATATTTTGAGGAGACGAGAGAGCTCGAAGTCCCGATATGGCGCGGTGAGCTTCAGCATCATGCACGCGGCTGCTACAGTGCGAACAGCTTTATCAAAAAGGCGAACCGCGAGGCGGAGTATTCGCTTCTCGCCGCCGAAAGCCTCTGCTCACTTGCCGAGGAGCTGGTCGGAGCCGAATATCCGACGAAAAAGCTGCAAAAGGCGTGGAAAAATCTCATGTTTAATCAGTTCCACGACATCCTCTGCGGCTGTGCGATAAAGAGCGCGTACACTGACGCGGGATATCTTTTCGGCGAGCTGAAATCGATAACCGAGCAGGAGAGCTTCAAGGCTATGACACGGCTCTGCCGCAGCATCGATACCCGAAAAAACGCGGTGATGCCCTCGACCAAAAACGATTGGAGAACCTGGAGCTGCGGCGATATCGGAACGCCGATAGTCGTTTTCAATCCTCATGCGCACGCTGTCAGCTCGTTGGTTGAGATAAGCTCGGTCGCTTCGAGGCTGACCGATGACGAGGAAAACGAGATCGCATTTCAGCGTATACGCGCCGAGCAGACCAACGGCGGCGAGGACAAATACAAGACTGTATTCTTTGCGACCGTACCCGCGTTGGGCTATAAGGTCTATCGTTTGTTCACCGAGGCGAAATATGCGACGGACAAAAAATTCGACGAGGTAAGAGTTGACGAGCGGTCGCTCGAAAACGAAAATCTTCGGGTCGAATTCGACTCAGAGAGCGGTGAGCCGATGTCGATATTCGACAAACGGCGCGGCGAATACATCCTATCGGAAAAGACCGGGACGCTCCTTCTTGACGAAGCTCACTGCGACACCTGGGCGCACAACCGCGACTCACTCGGCGAGGCGGTCGGAGGCTTTTCCTCTCCCGAATTCAAGGTCACGGTCAGGGGCTCGGTGCTCTCGACGATAAGGGTCACTGTGCGATACGGTGCCTCGGTGCTGACGCGCGAATATTCGCTTGCCGCCGGAGATGACTGTCTGACGGTCAAGTCAACGATGGATTTTCATGAAAAGCATCGCGCCTTCAAGCTTACGCTCCCGGCGGGAGCTTCGGTGAGATCGGCGATACCCTTCGGCAGTATCGAGCGAGGACTCGGAACGGGCGAGGAATTTTGCGGCGAGTGGCTGGCAAGCGGCAAGCTCGGCTTTACGAGCGATCTTGTTTACGGCTTTGACACCGACGAAAGCAATGTCCGCCCGACGGTCTTCAGAAGTGCGATATACGCCGATCACTACGGCGTTCGCGATGAGGAATGCGAGTTCATGGAGCAGGGTATCGGACATTTTGCCTATGCGCTGTTCGGTTACACCTCGGATGCCGACGCAAAACGCCGTGCCGACAGCTTTAACTCGGGGCTTCGTGTCGTTTACGACAGCTTTCATGACGGCTCGCTCGGAGGTGAATACAGCGGAGCATCGGGCGATATCCCCGACTCGCTGGTCGTCAGCGCGGTAAAGCGCGGCGAGGACGGCGGAAGGGCGGTTCGCTTCACCGAATATTCCGGAGAGAGCTGCAATGCCGAATTTAAGTTGCTCGGCTGCAAGGTCTCGCGTGCGGTTAAGCCGTATGAGATATGCACGGTAAAGGACGGTATCAACACCGACCTTATCGAATATCGATTTGATACAAAACAATAATTTTTGAAAGGAACAAAGAAAATGAAGAAGATAGCAAATAGGTCTTGCCTTGCGCTCATAATCCTTTCGCTGCTGCTTTCCTCCTGCGGTGAGACACAGCTCGATCCGAAGGAAACAACTGCCTCAGACAGCTCTGCCGAAACGACGGCTGATCCTAATGCAGATGATCTTCCTGCCGAGCTTGATTTCAACAATGAGACGATTACCATGCTTGTTCGCGGCGATATGTCTTTGCCCGAATTTTATGTCGAGGAAGCAACGGGTGATATTGTCGATGATGCGTTATTTAAGCGCAATCAGTCGGTATCGGAGAGATTGAATGTCAATTTTGAATTTATCGAAGAACCGGGAGCATATGACAAGCGAATTGAATTCGCTCACAAGCTCACTCAGAGTGTTCTTGCGAATGACCAAGCCTATGATGTTGTGGCAGGATATTCGATGGCTATTGCAAATCTTGCTGCCGGCGGTATGCTTTACAACCTGAATGAGACCGAATATTTGGATTTCTCCAAACCGTGGTGGTCAAAAAATCTTATTGAGCAGTCATCGATCGATGGAAAGCTTTATTTTGCATCCGGCGATATTTCTACCAACCTCATTTACATGATGTACGGAACATTCTTCAATAAGGATATGCTCAAGGATTTTAATCTCGAAGAGCCGTATCAGATGGTACTCGACGGAACCTGGACTATCGATAAGATGTTCGAAATGTCAACAGATGTGTATGCCGATTTGAACTCGAACGACAAAAAGGACATATATGATCGCTTTGGCGTTGTATCTTATGAGGTTTTTTTAGACGCATATTTCTGGGGGTCGGGTCTAAAGACAATCGATCTGAAGAATGACGGAACAGCCGAGATATCATCACTTTTTTCGAGCGAGAAAGCTCAAGATCTGCTTGAAAAGCTCTGTGGCTTCTATCATGTTTCCAATGACGGCTATATAAATCAGAACGGAAACGATCATCTTTACGATTATTTTGCACAGGGTAATGTCATGTTCGATATTAATGAGATCGCCAGTGCGGCAAAGTATATGCGTGATTCAAATGTGAACTATGGTGTTGTTCCGATCCCGAAGTATGATGAGAATCAGGGCGAATACTACACGATTGCATCTTTTCCGTATACGTTATATGGTATTCCAATGAATTCTGAAAATCCCGACATGATATCTGCTGTCCTTGAGGCACTTGCGTCCGAAGGCTAACGCTAGGTATCTCCTTAGATTTTTGAGACTTAGCTCAAGGTAAAATATTCGTCCGATGACTATGCTTCTCAGATGTATGACATTATAAGAGAATCTATGACATACGAATTTGGCAGAGTGTTCTGTGACAGCCTTAGCTCGATAACCTATGCAAATTTTCGCTATGATGTTGTTCTCAACAAGACCAACTGGGCATCTGAGTTTGCGTCATTCAAATCGATCCTTGAGGCAAATCTTGATGATCTGGTAGAAAATTTAACCAAATAAACAAGGACTTTTGTCATAATGACCCCACGATCGGATGTCCGATCGTGGGGTCATTATATTTATATCTCCGCCACAAACAGTCCGCCTGCGGTCGGCTCGTCCTTTTCGGGGCATTTTGCGGTCGTTATGAAAAGGCGATTTCCCGCGAGGCAGCAGGAGGTGACATTCGTCACCGGAAGCTCGATCGGCTCGAGCGGATAACCGTTTTTCGTGAATACCGAGACTCTGCCGCCCTTGTATTCGGCGACGAATATGCGCCCGTCAGGATGCACGCACATTCCGTCGGGCATTCCCTCACCGACGGTCGAGGCGAATATGCGCTTGTTCGAAATATCTCCGCTCTCGTGGTCGTAATCGTAGGCGTAGATGTTTTTCGAGGGAGTGTCGATGAAATAAAAGGTCGAGAGATCGGGCGAAAAGCCCATTCCGTTTGCTATGGTAGCGTCATCGATTATGAAACGCCACTCACCGTTTCTCGACTGCCAGAGACCGCACTGTCCCTCAAGATTTTCGGCATCGCCCTTTGTTCCGACGAGTATTCTTCCGCTCGGGTCGATGTGACCGTCGTTGTAGCGGAATTTCGGGTCGGTCTCGGGATGCGCGACAAATTCGAGCTTGATGTTGTCGGGGTCGAATATGTATATACCGTCCTTGAGTGCGGCGTAGAGCGTGCCGTCGGGTCTCAAGGCGATCCAGCCTACAAGGCTCGGCATGGTGTAGGTTCTGCACGAATGGTCGCTCGGAGAGACTGCGAAAATGCGGTTTTTGCGTATCTCGATCATCCAGAGCAGCTGACGCTTTTCGTCCCAGAGCGGCGATTCGAGCAGAGCCGCGCTGTTGTAATAATACAGGCTTGCGGTTTTCATTAAAATTTCTCCTTTACATCGGTTTGCCGTCGGATCAGCCTTCGGTCGTGTCGTCCCAGCTGAGGCGGGTGAGATTTCCATCCTCGCGAAGTCCCTCAAAGCCGCGCTGACGAAGCACCTCGTAAACGGCTATCGCGGCGGAATTCGATAGATTCAGCGATCTCAGTGTATCGCGCATCGGAATGCGTACACAGCGTTCGGGATTTTCGTGCAGAAATTCCTCGGGAAGTCCCTTGGTCTCCTTACCGAAGACCAGGAAGACTTTTTCGGGGTATTTTATATCGGTGTAGCAGTGACGCGCCTTTGTCGTGAAGCAGAAGAATTCGGCGTCGGGATTTTTTTCGAAAAAATCGTCGAGACCCTCATAGTAGGTTATGTCGAGCTTGTCCCAATAGTCGAGTCCGGCGCGCTTGAGCTTGCGGTCATCGATCTCAAAGCCGAGCGGCTTTATAAGGTGGAGCGAGGCACCGGTCGCGGCGCAGGTGCGGGCGATGTTTCCGGTGTTCTGCGGTATTTCCGGCTCGACGAGGACTATGTTTATGTTTTTCATTTTATTACTGCGCCTTTCGTGATTCGGAGCTTTGTCGAAGCTCGTTCCTGAAATTTACTTGAGTTTTTCCGGCTGTCCTCGGATATAATACGATCCGGAGGTGGTTTTTTGTCGGGATTTTTGAAAATAAGAGAAGCCCTGAAGGACTCGCGGCGGGCGTATCTGCTTGCAGTCGGACTTTT
>CAYRKS010000142.1:0-5359 GCA_964424855.1 uncultured Lachnospiraceae bacterium | reverse complement strand
TAATTCCGTTTTGCCGAAATGTCCTCGCGGAATCGCTTTACAGCCTGTGTCAGCTCGTGCTCCATAAATTCATCACGACATCGAGCGCGAAATGTAAACAAATCATAAACAATCCACCATAGCTCTTGACCTTGCACCGACTGAAGGGTGTATAATAGATAATAGAGATATATCTATTGGATACATCCGAGGGTCGGTGCTGTTTTTATATGACTTGGCATTGAGCCTGCGGAAACCGTACGCTGTATTTATGGGAGGCGGGACAATGCGTATAGGCGAGATCGAGGCGATAACCGGGCTTTCTGCCGGGACGATACGCTACTGGGAGGAGCGCGGACTCCTGAAAATAAGCCGCGCGGGAAATTCATACAGAGAGCTGGATCGTGAAGCTGTTGAGCTGCTTGAAAGGATCAAGCTTTTTCGCGAGCTTGGGATCGCCGTTGCCGACATAAAGCTTTGGCGCGACGAGATCATCTCGGAGCGTGAGCTTCTGCTCGGCTGCCTTGCTCGGCTTGAAAAGGACGAGCTATCAAATCAAAATCAGCGGGAGCTGTGTAAAAAAATGCTGACTGATCGATCCGTGACCGAAGTCTGCGCACTCGATCGAGTATTCACCGAAACGGTCGAGTCACCTGGAGAGCTTTCGCTCGGGGTTGATATAGGAACAACTACGATTTCGGCACAGCTCGTATCTCTTGCGAACGGTTCGACTCTTCACACTTACACGATCGAACACAATGCCGCGTTGAAGACCGAGGCTGCGGATGCCTTTGCCGCCGATGCCGAGCGTCTTATCGAGCTTGCACTCAAGCTGACCGCCGCGGCAGTCGATTCATATCCCGAGATACGTTCGATCGGCTTCACCGGGCAGATGCACGGGATCGTCGGTCTTGATCATGACCTAAAGCCATGTTCTCCGCTTTACACATGGCAAAATCGCTTTGGTCTGCGTGAGCTCGAGGGTGAGAGCATCTGCGCTCGGATCGAGCGGCTCTGCGGTAGAGCTGTACCGACCGGCTATGGTCTCGTCACGCTTTATGCGCTGAAAAGTCTCGGACTTCTGCCGCCGGAGGTCGGTTCGATCTGCTGTATCGCGGATCTCGCGGTGATGAGACTTTGCGGACTCGAGCATACGATAACTCATCCGACAAATGCCGCTTCGCTCGGCTTCTGCAATGCCGCAGGGACGGAATTTAACATCGACGCTCTGAAAAAGCTTGATATCGACTGCTCGCTTTTGCCCGAGATATCAAAGGGCGAGGCTGCGATCGGAGCTTTTCGCGGTATACCCGTGTCTGCGGCTGTCGGAGACAATCAGGCGGGAGTTTTCGGATCGCTTGCCGATGACGGTCATGCACTGCTCAATATCGGAACGAGCGGACAAATAAGTGTTGTCGGCAGCTCGGAAAGACTCGTTTCGGGCGATCCCTGCTGTGAGGTTAGACCATATTTTTACGGAAAATATCTGCATTCCGGTTCTACTCTTTGCGGCGGACGCGCTTTTGCACTGCTCGAGAGCTTTGTCGAGGATATATTGAAGAGCTTTGGACTTTCACCGAAAAAGAGCGAGGTATACGAATTTTTGACTGACGCGGCACTTAAAAATAATGCCTCGAGTCTACCGCTCGGTGTTTCTACTCTGTTTTCGGGGTCAAGATCAAGACCTGACGCTAAGGGCGAAATAGTGGGAATAACGACCGACAATTTTAATATAAATTCGCTTTCGGACGGTTTTCTTCGTGGAACGGTGGATGAGCTTTACGCGCTATTTGAAAAAATGGACAAAAGCTGTGAAAGGCTTGTCGTATCGGGAAATGCTCTGCGAAAGAACGCGGCACTTCGTCGAGCAGCGGCGGAACGCTTCAAATGCGAGCTTTTGACACTCAGACACACCGAGGAGGCGGCATTCGGAGCGGCACTTTATTCGGCTGCTGCGGCGGGACTCAAGTGTGAGACCGAGATCAGGAAGCTGATCTCCTACGAAACGGAATAAAAATTATGCCAAGCATTTATTGCGGAAGGGAAGGATCGAAAAATGACTGTATGCTTTAAGGTTAAAAGAGGCTCTGCGCGGATATCCGAGTGCGGCTCGACCGCGATTGAAATCTGCTTTGATGAGGAGCTGAGAGTCGAGCTTTACTATGATTTTTGCGAAAGACCGCTGGTTTTGACTGCTCCGGCGACCGAGGGTGATCTTGCCGAGCTTATAATCGGAGAGGTTCGCGATGAGCTTTACATAAACGGTGAGCTTTTCGATGAGGAATGGTGCTGTGGAAAGATAGCTGCGAACGGTGAGGTATCTGGTGAGCTTGAGCTCGAGCGTCGAAACGCTTCGATCCGCGCCTCGAAGCCCCCGAAGGTCGGAGTTGGTATAGAGGAGCTTCGCGGTTATGGAGTAAATGTCGGAGACTGTATGCCCTTTACCGATGATGACGGCAGCTTTCATATTTTCTGGCTTTACGACCGCCATCATCATCGAAGCAAATGGGGACTCGGTGCGCATCAGTGGGCGCACGCCTCGACGACTGATCTCGAGCATTGGAACGAGCATCCGATGACGATATCGATAACCGAGCAGATAGAGGGCTCGATCTGTACCGGCTCGGTGCTTCACGCCGCAGACGGCTATCGTGCGTGGTATGCGGTTCGTATGTCGGACAGAAGTGCCGCGCGGATCGGCTGCTCGATATCGCCCGACAATGTGGATTATAAAAAGCTCGGCGAATATTTTGTCCTGCCCGAACGCTATGATCGTCCGAGCGCACGTGACCCGAAGGCGATATTCCTCGATGGAAAATATCATCTTCTGCTGACCACTACCGAGCGTTCGAGTCAAAACGGCTGTCTTGCGCATCTTGTTTCCGACTATCCCGACATGAGAAATTTCGAAGACCTCGGACCCGTAATTCGTTGGAGCGACGGTTCTCAGCCCGAATGCCCCGATTGGTTCGAAATGGGCGGATATTATTATCTGGTCTGGTCGATCGGGGGAAGGGCGAGATATGCCTACTCGGAAAAGCCCTTCGGCGAGGGTGGCTGGATTATACCGGAGGATAATATCCTCGACTGCGGAAGCGTTCCGAAATCGGCGGTTATCAACACCGACTGTAGGTATAAGGGAGAGCGGATATTCGTCGGCTTCGTCTCCGAGGGCGGCTATGCGGGACATTTCATAATGAAGCGCACGGTGCAGCATCCCGACGGTCGTATCGAGCTTGCCGAGCTTTGACAGTTAAATGCTTGAATAAGCACAAATATCCTCCGTATGCCAAAAAATACATACGGAGGATATTTTTTAATAATAAAGAAGTACCTGGCTTCAAATGCTCACGTCAGCTTTGATCTATCGTCAGTCGCGTCCGCGTCTGACCTCGGAGGGGGTAAGTCCGATCTCGCGTTTGAATCGCTTTGCGAACGAGGCGGCATCGGCAAAGCCACAGAGCGCGGCGGTCTCGGCGACCGAAAGCCCGCTGTCGGTCAAGAGTCCGTAGGCTTTTTCGATACGGAGCCTGAGGAGATATCTGTGCAGCGGAAGTCCGGTAGCTTTGTTGATTATTCGGCTCAGATGGTTCGGATGATAGCTGAAGACCCTTCCGAGAGATTCATAGGTCAGTCTTTCGGATATATGCTCGTTTATGTAATTGATTATCTCATCGCTTCGGCGGCTCGAGGCTGACTCGCCGAGAAGCATATTTCGCGAGAGACGCGACGTGAGCAGCGTTATGATCCCGCGAGCCGCGCTTTCCGAATAAAGCTGTCTTGCACGGTACTCGTTCAAAAGCTCACGCATAAGGCTTTCAGCCCAAAAGCCGTCGCGATCGATGAAAACTCCGCGCTCATCGGCGTTTTCGGTGAAGCTCGCCGTGCTTTCGAGCTGCGCAAAGTCAAATTTCTCGGGCGGCTCGGGATTTCTCAGCATGGCAGCTCCGAGCCTTCCGACGAAATCGAAATTCAGCATTACAGCCCTTATCGAGGTGTCGGAAAGCTCGGTGAAGCCGTAGCGACTGCCCGCCTGCCAGCAGATCAGCGTTCCGGCGGAGAGAGGGTAGCGTGTACCAGATATTTCGATCGCTCCCGAGCCGCTTTGAACATAGAGCATACGCGCCTCATAGGCGAGTATACCGTTGAAGCTGTAGCCTTGGGATATTTCGAGGCTTCGCGCATAATGCAGCAGCGGCGAAAGCTCATTTTCCGATATCGTCAGCATTTGTTGTCACTCCTTAAAAGCATATTGCACATTATGCTTCTCTCATGAATTCCGAGGGCGAAACTCCCTCTCGCGTTCGAAATACCCGCGCGAAATAATTCGGGTCGGAAAAGCCGACCTCCGCCGCGATTTCGCCGATCGAATATTGTCCCGAAAGCAGCAGATCCTTTGCGCGGAGCATTCGCTTGTTCATCCGATATTCGGTCGGTGACATCGCAAAAGCACGGGTGAAGCTTCGGCGAAAGCTCGTTTCGCTCATTTTGCAGAGCTCGGCAAGCTCGTAAATGCTCTGCGTATCCGTGAAGCTCTCATCGAGCAGGCGCTTTGCCGGGAGAAGGCGGTTGTATTCGTCCTTGTTTCGATGTGTGCGACCCGCATCCGTGAAATAGAGGTACAGAAGCTCATAGGCTCGTGCCTTTGCCATGACGCGATAGCCGCTTTTTTTGCCCTGCCATACCGACAGCAGCTCGGCGAAGCGCGAGGCGTAAAGCTCGGCATTTTCGGGAAGGGTGGTGTGTCGCAAATGTCCGCAGATTATCTCGGAAAAGGCGGTCTGCTCGGTCATATCGCTCTGCTCGAGTGTGAAATTCATTGTGTAGTGTACAAAGGGTTCAAGGCTTTCACAGCGAACGATATATGAGCTCGAAGCCGGTAAAAATACCGCCTGACCTGCGGAAAGCTCGAATTTTCGATCTCCGCAGTCGAAGATCGCTCGTCCCGATACGCAGAAGCTCATACCGTCGATCATGCGTCCCGTGCGGTATTCGTTCCAGCGAAAGCGGTGAACAAAGCTGTTTTTGTGTACCAAAAGCAGCTCCTTTATTTGAATGTCAAAATCCGCCGACTGTACCTGATTAAGCATGGCTCATGCGCTCCTCTCCGACCTAAAAAAGTCTTCCCTTATATTTTACCGCAAAGACTGCGATTTGTCAATCGGGTATCGGAAAATAAATTTCGAAAAAGTGGTCGATTTGTGCTGATTCGGTCGATTTGTGCATTTACAATGCGTAAAAATAATGCTATTATAGTATTATAAGCTTATAAATCTCATGCTTTGGACGAAAGGATAAATATCATGCTCCACACTCGAAACGCACGCATCGGTATCATCGGAATGGGTCACTTTATCTACTGGCCGCAGTTTGACGGACT
>CAYRKS010000141.1:1411-5362 GCA_964424855.1 uncultured Lachnospiraceae bacterium | reverse complement strand
TTTACTGTCGAGCCGCTTGACGGCTCGTTTTTGATGGTGGGGTGAGGGTTAGCTTTGTCGGATTGTTTTACAAACTCACGAAAAGTTTGTGCATTGGGTTTGGATTTCAGATGAAGACTTTATTGTCGAGCCGCTTGACGGCTCGTTTTTTATAATGCGAACAGCGCGGGAAGGAGAAATCTCGGCTATTTAACGAAGCGGCGAAATGAGCGCGATTTTTTGAGCTTTCATCACAGGCTTGAGCGATACGGATCGGCTTTAGGATAAAGGTATTTTGTCGAGCCGCAACGGCTCGGGCTTCGTCACGAACGGTTTAGCGATTTTTCGAGCTTAAGGATATTTTATTCGAAATGATATCGGCGTGGGGCTGTGGAGACGGAAATTATCGGTGCAAAGGGCAGAAATCGAGCAAAAAGAAAAGGGAGAGATTTTTCGTCTCTCCCTTTTTCGTTATTTGAAATATGTACACCGTCTCACGGCAAGCCGTCTTGCTGCGGCAGAAGCGGCTGAGGCAGTGGGTACGGTCGATCGCGAAGCGAAGTCCGAACACGACATTCGTGTACGAAATCCGCACACGAAATCCGCGTTACGGCGGTTTATTTTATTATATCCTTGACATTCTCATAGATCTTAGACGCGACATCGGGGCGGTTCATCGAGTAGACGTGGACGGCGTTGATACCGTTTGCGAAGAGGTCGATGATCTGCTCGGTCGCGTATGCGATGCCCGCCTGGAGCATTGCCGCGGGGTCATCTCCGTAGCGATCGACGATGCGGATGAATCTCTGAGGAAGAGCCGTTCCCGAGATCGCGCAGATACGCTTGATCGACTTGGCGTTGGTGACCGGCATGATACCCGCGACGACTGGGACATCGACACCCGCCTTGCGCAGTCTCCAGAGGAAATTATAGAGGATATTGTTATCGAAGAACATCTGCGTCGTCAGAAATTCACAGCCGCATTCGACCTTTATACGCAGAGCCTCGATATCCTCGACCGAATTTCGGCTGTTCGGATGAGCCTCGGGGTAGCAGGCTCCGCCGATGCAGAAGCCGCCGTAATCGCGTATTTCGGACGCAAGCTCGGAGGCGTAGTGATATTCGAGATTCGAAGCGTCGAAGGTCTTGGGGATATCGCCGCGAAGCGCGAGGATATTATCGATGCCGCGCGAGCGAAGGTCATCGAGGCGTTCACGTATCGTCTTATGAGACGAGGAGATGCAGGAGAGGTGCGCAAGCGGTGTGACACCCATCGAAAGGAGCTTCGAGGCGATCTCTGCGGTATAGCTCGAGGTGCCGCCGCCCGCGCCGTAGGTGACGCTCATATAGCTCGGGTGAAGCGAGGCTATCTCGGTCGCCGCCGAAAGCACGGTATCGAAATTGTCATCGGTCTTGGGCGGGAAAACCTCAAAGGAGAGGCTGGGGCGAGAGCCCTCGATTATTTCTGTTATCTTCATTAAAACAAACCATCCTTGCTTGAAAAAATTTACCATAAAATTATACCACTTTTTTGTAAATAAATCAAGCGCAAACTGTTGCAAAAATCCGAAATTTGTGGTACAATATTTATGTGGAAATTTTCTCAAAATCGGCGGTAATATCGGCACACGGACTGCGTCTTTATTATTGAGGAAGGGCTTGTTATAAGCTTGAAGCGGTATACTGACCGCGATTTGGCTGCACCGACCGATCCCAAATAGCGAGAAAGGAATGGTCATAAAAATGAACGATGAGAGGATAATCGAGCTGTACTTTGCGCGCGACGAAGCGGCTCTGACCGAGACCGAAAACGTGTACGGCGGCTATTGTATGAGGATCGCGAAAAATATTTTGGAGGCACGGGAGGACGCGGAGGAATGCGTGAACGACACATATCTTAAGGCTTGGAACAGCATACCGCCGACCTATCCGAGCTCGCTTCGCGCCTTTCTCGGAAGGATCACGCGGAATCTTTCGATCAGTCGATATCGAAAAAATCACGCCGAAAAGCGCGGAGTTCCGATACTTTTGTCCGAGCTCGGTGACTGCATACCCGAGCCGATGACGAGCGGCGGGATCGATTCGGAGCGCGAGCTGCTGAAGGTGATAAATTCGTGGCTTCGTGGTCTCTCTCCGGACGACCGCGCGATATTCGTTCGCAGATATTTTTCGGGTGATGAGGTGAAAAGCCTCGCCGAAGCCTCGGGACACACGCAAAATTACATATCGGTGCGGCTTTTTAAGCTGCGAAAAAAATTGAAGGAAGCACTTGAAAGCGAGGGATACGAGCTGTGACTGCCGAAAAATTGTACGAGCTGCTCGGTGAGATAGACGATGACATAATCGAGCTTGCCGAGGGGCATATATTTGAGCGTCCGATGAAGAGATTGCTGCGCTTTGCGCCGATCGCCGCCGCACTGCTTTTGATCGTCTGCCTGAGTCCGGCTTTGATGCTGATATTCGCGTCAAACGGCGCGACCTCGGGAGATACGGCGAACAGAGCTGAGGATATGCGGGATACTGACGCACTTCCGCCCGAAAGCATTGCTCGGATCGAGCGTGTAGCATTCAGTGCCGCCGACCTCGGGCTTGAACCCGAGCGCGAATATAGGCTGACGCTGAGCGGCGACCGAACCTGTGAGATAAGCTTGAGCGGCGCGGATATCGTTTCGCTCGAAAATTTGACCGTGATCGGCACGGAGGAGAAGACCGATCATCGGACCGATCCGAGTGATACCGATGAAGCGATATTTTACGAATACAGCGGAAGGGCTGTTCTGCTGCTTGCCGAGACGGCAGAATCCGATCAAAACGATCCGAGCGATTCGAGCAGCTGGACAGCGGAGATAACGATCTCGAGCGTTTCACAGTCATTTGAGCTGAACGTGCCTGATTTTGTGAGAGTCGCTGTCGAATGATCGATACGCGGGCAATGCGATAAAGTAAAGGGAACACCTATATAAAGATGTAAGGGACACCTATGGAAAAGGTGTCCCTGCTTTTTTATTTGAATAAGGCTCCTTCGCTGTAGCTCGCCGTGAACGAGACCCGTGTGCGGTAAAGCCGTGAAGCGTGGGATAAGATAAACGCGACGGCAAGCCGTAAAGCCTGCCGCCGCGCAGTGATTAAATTTTTCGAAATAAAGCTCCAGTATACCCGCCCGACGCAGTATGTTTGATGTGGCACAACCTAACGCCGACGCACAGGGAAACCTTGACGTTTGGGAGCGGCGACACGCCGCCCGACGCACTTTGTTTGATGTGGCAGTACCTAACGCCGACGCAGAGAGAAGCCTTGACGTTCGGGAGCGGCGACACGCCGTTTAGACGACGGCGAAGAATTTGATCAGGAAGAGAAGGGAAATAACGTAGGTGAGTACGCTGACTTCCTTAGCCTTGCCCGAGAATACCTTTACAACAGTGTAGGAGATAAGTCCGAGACCGATAGCGTGTCCGATCGAACCCGATACGGGCATAGCAATGAGCATGATAGCAACGGGAACCATCTGATCCATGTCGGCAAAATTGACGTTCTTGAGTCCCTGAAGCATCAGAATACCAACATAAATAAGTGCCGAGGAGGTAGCCGCTGCGGGAATGATAGCCGCGATCGGAGCAATGAATATGCAGGCGAGGAAGAGAATTCCGGTCGTGAGCGCGGTGAGACCCGTGCGTCCGCCTGCCTCAACACCTGCCGCAGACTCAACAAAGGTCGTGACGGTGGAGGTTCCGGTGCAGGCTCCGGCAACGGTTCCGATAGCGTCCGAAAGAAGTGCTTCCTTCATGTTCGGCATATTGCCCTTTTCATCGACCATGCCTGCGCGAGATGCGGTTCCGACCAGAGTTCCGATCGTGTCGAACATATCGATCATGCAGAAGGTGATGATAAGAGTTATGAAGGTGAACCAGCCGATGTCGGTGATGAGCGAGAAGTTGAACTTGAAGAGGGTGGTGCTTGCCATGTCAGCAAACG
>CAYRKS010000141.1:0-1401 GCA_964424855.1 uncultured Lachnospiraceae bacterium | reverse complement strand
CTTGAGCGACTCGAAGGGATTCGTGCCGAGGACGATAGCCTGTCCCGCCCAGTAGATGACCGATGCCGCGAGCATACCGAGAAGTACCGACGCGCGGACATTGTGCTTTGCGAGAATGATGATCGCAAAGAGACCGATGAACATGGTAACAACGGTGAGAACCATCTGCTTGTAGCCCGCGTCACCCATGTTGTCGCGAATGACGGAGGGAGTGAGCGCACCGAAGAAGTCGCGCATTACATAGAAGGGAGCGGTGAAGCCGTTGCCCTCTGCGTAGATGCCGACGTTCGAGCCGAGACCGATGTTGAGGAGCATGAGACCGATAGCGGGCGAAATGCCGTAGCGAACGCCTACCGGGATAGCGTCAACGATCTTTTCGCGGATCTTGAAGACCGAGAGGATGAGGAAGACGATGCCCTCGACGAGGATGATCACGAGACCTGCCTGGAAGGATTCAACGTAGGACGCTCCGGTCAGAGTCACGATGTTCGTGATGACAACGGCAAAGAAGCTGTTGAGTCCCATGCCGGGTGCCATTGCGAAGGGCTTGTTCGCGAGGAACGCCATGCAGATCGTACCGATGGCCGATGCGATGCAGGTCGCGAGGAACACGCCGTTCCAGAGCTCCTGTCCGCCCGCGCCGAAGCCGGTGAGAAGGTTGGGGTTGAGAGCGATGATGTACGCCATTGTCATGAAGGTGGTGATACCCGCCATGATCTCAGTGCGCACGGTCGAGCCGTTCTCTTTGCACTTGAAGAATTTTTCCATGATGTGGAAACTCCTTTCAAAAAAGAATAATAAAAAAGAATTACACTTTATTATAACATACATTTCCCGAAAAAGCAAGGGGTTTTGGCAAAAAAGTACATAAAAAATTTACCGAAATTTCCAAAAAAGACTTTTCTTTTTTCGCCCGATGTGATATAATATAAGGTGTGATATTTTCATCCTCGATTTGGGGATAGTTTAGAAATAATGACAGGAGATTGATCATCATGAAGGAATTTTATACAATAGATGTGGCGGGGATAAAGCGTGACCTCCCGCTCTGCCGACTCACCGATGAGCTTTACATCGGAGCGTTCGTCATTTTCGGAGACGTTGAGCTGACCGAGGTCTCGGCGCGCGCGCTGCTCGAGAAGGCACCAGAATTCGACGTTATGATAACCGCCGAGTCGAAGGGAATACCGCTTGCGCACGAGATGGCGCGTCAGTCGGGCAAGAACACCTATATACTCGCGAGAAAGGCACCGAAGCTCTACATGAAGAATGTCATAAAGACCGAGGTGAAATCGATCACGACGGCGAAGGTTCAGACGCTTTACATCGACCAAGCCGATGTCGATAAGATGAACGGTAAGCGCGTTCTGATAATCGACGATGTTATTTCGACCGGAGAAT
>CAYRKS010000140.1:0-5378 GCA_964424855.1 uncultured Lachnospiraceae bacterium | reverse complement strand
GAGGTCGAGGGTTCGACCCCCTTCATTCACCCCAGATACAGCCGATCGGTTTTTCCGATCGGTTTTTTCTTTGCTTAAATGTATTTTACATAAAACATCCGTGCGGCAAGCACTGCCGCACGGATGTTGCTTTCTTCCGCATATATTAAGTTCTTAAGTCGGACTTTGCGGACTCATCGGGTCTCGTAACATTTTCAATGCCAGCAAAGCCTTCACCGCTCTCCGAGCCTTCCGCTCCCTGCTCAGATTTCAAGTTCTCGAAGGCTTGCCGAGCATTTATCAGCTTTGAAATGCTGTCGATCGGGACATATACCTCGCCGCCAAACACGATCGCCCCGATGTCGCGGCAGTGATACGCGCTTCCCATCATCGTCCACCATTCAAAGCTCAGCTGTGTCTCCTTACCGTCAGCGATTATCTTCGCAGTATATATCCGCTCAAGCTCGCTTATGTCAACAAAGCGCGAGGCTTCGCACGACTCATCGTTTTCGATCAAACATTCCCAAACAAAGCTCTTTGCATTCGAGGTGTCGAGCGTAAGGATATCGTCTTCAAAGGAATACTCAAGCCCCGTGATGCGTGCGATATCGGTCAGTCGTGTCATAGTCGGTCCGACCGTGATTATCGATGGGGTTATCGAAAAAGCCTCAATGCTCTCGCTCTCGTCTCCGATCGATATCGAAAGCTTTCCGGTTCGGCATTCGTAGTTCTCCCCATGCTCGGGTCTTCCGTCATAATAGCCCTCTCCGATGTCGGTATTTATCAAACGCGGCTCATTAAAATGATCTACACGAAGCTCGCGCGCCTCACCGTCCCATACGACCTCATAGCCGAGCTTTAACAGCTCCTCAACGACTATGCAAATCCTTCCGCCGATATTGTAGGAATCGAGCGTCAAGCTCACATCGTCGCTGCAAAAGCGCGTTTTTATGTCGGTCTCGTATATATATTTCGGTGTGATTGCCGAATAATAGTCTTTGGGAAAGGTCACCCTGTCGTAAGCTTTATCATTCTCGGTCGGCGCATGACGGTACTTATACGAATCGGTCACGGTGAGCAGACGCGCTCCGGCATCCCATGTCACATCTATCCCACCGAGCATTGCAAGCTCCTCTGCGACAACGACCGTTCGTCCGCCGATGTTATACGAATTCAGCTCGTGATCGAAAAAATAGGTCTTTATGTCGGTCTGATACACCTTCCCCGCAATGTCACCCGACGCGGCATTCGCCGAAACCGCAAAAATCGCAAGCATTGCCGCCGCGGCAATGCCTCTTTTTATCTTCTCCATAAATTATATCATCCCTTCCGCCCTTGAGAGCCTGCATTCACCCGTTAAATTCTCGGAATTATCCCGAAGCATACCACTTAAAGTATATAACAAGTATATCAGACGAATTGACTTTCAAAAAGGTTCCGCGATCCTCAAAAAAAATTTAGATTTTTTTCCAAAAGCTATTGAAAAAATCTGCGGGATATGGTATAATGTGTTTGAATAAAAAAACACCGAAAGGAATCCTAAAATCATGAGAATATGTATACCGATCCCCTGCTTTTTCGGCGGAAATAACTTCTGCGAATCGATCCGCACCGTAAAGGAGCTTGGCTTTGACGCGGTTGAGACCTACAACTGGAAGGATCTCGACCTCGACGAGGTAAGAAAGACCTGCGAGGACACCGGAGTCGAGCTCGTCTCGATGTGTACCACCGAATTCCGCATGACCGATCCCGCTTACCGCGACGCTTGGCTCGACGGACTCAAGGAGAGCTGCGAGGCGGCAAACCGAGTCGGCGCAAAGCACCTCATAACTCAGGTCGGTCAGGACACAGGCGCACCGCGAGAGGCTCAGCACGAGGCTATCGTCGAGACCCTTATAAAGGCTAAGCCGATCCTCGAGGCTCACAAGGTCATCCTTATGCCCGAGCCGCTCAACACGATCGTCAACCACCCCGGCTATTACCTCTGGAGAGCCGAGGAGGGCTTCCAGATCATCCGCGAGGCTGACAGTCCCTATGTAAAGCTGATCTACGATATCTATCATCAACAAGTCATGGAGGGCAACATCATCCCGAGCATCGTGAACAACCTCGATCTTATCGCACACCTTCACAGTGCGGGACATCCCGGAAGAATCGATCTCCAGTTCGGCGAAAACGACTACAAGTTCATCTTCAAGAAGGTCGATGAGGCAGGCTATACCGGTGCCTGCGGACTCGAGTTTCGCCCGACCCTCGGAGCTGTCGAATCTCTCAAGGAATTCAGAAGAATATACCTCGACGAAAACAACTGAAAACTCTCTGCGGGCGGCTTACAGCCGCCCGCGGTCGAATAAAATCCATATTAAAGGAGCAACATTTGATCATGGCAAGGAAGATAATCTCATCGATCCCGCGTCTGCGCGATCCCTTCGTTCTTGTCGAGGACGGAAAATATTACGTTTACGGAACCGGCTGGGTCTGCTATAAGGGCAGCGCACTCGACGGCAAATTCGAGCCGCTCGGCGTTGTCGCCTCCATCCCCGAGGACTGCGAGACCGACCAATGGGCTCCCGAGGTACACAAATACAAGGGCAGCTTTTATATGTTCACGACCTACAGATCAAAAAAGACCGCTCATCGCGGCTGTACGATAATGAAGTCCGAAAGTCCCGAAGGTCCATTTATCGAGATAACCGACGGACATTTCACACCGAAAGCTTGGGACTCCATCGACGCGACCTTCTATGTCGATGAAAACGGGCAGCCGTGGTCGATTTTCGTCCACGAGTGGACCTGCACCGAGGACAGGATCGGCAGAATGTGCGCCGTCAAGCTCTCCGACGACCTGACGCGGGCAATATCCGAGCCGATCGAGCTTTTCCGCGCCGATTCTCCGAGCTGGACGAGCAGCAATGTCACAGACGGCTGCTTCATGCACCGCTTTGCCGACGGAGAGCTTATAATGCTCTGGTCGAATTTCACACCAAATCTCGGCTACGCGGTCGGTATCGCACGTTCTGATAATAAGCGTCCGGACGGAAAATGGTCTCACGATCCCGAGCTACTCTTTTCGCGAAAGCTCGACGGAAAATACGACGGCGGACACGGAATGCTCTTCATCGCAAACGACGGTCAGCTCTATCTCTCGATCCATTCACCGAATCAGCCTGAGGACGGACGACCGAACGAAACTCCGGTGTTCGTTCCGGTCAGAGAAGAGGGTCATACGATAGTCTGGGACGAGAAATAAAGCTACGGCTTCGATATAAAGCGATTCTTAGGCGCGGCTGTCGATCACTGTGATCTCCTTCGAAAGCTTTTTCGCATAGCCGATGGTATACGCAGTACCTCCGCGCCTTGAGCCGTTCCAAACGGCGAGAAGCTTATCCGCACGCTCGACCATGTAACGATTCCGCTTGAACATACAAAATCTTGTATAATTCGGGCTGACCGTTACGATCTCCGAACAGCCGCCAAGTATCTCAAAATATCTCTCGCGCTGAGCCTCGCTCCGACTTTTAGCTTGCCCCGGAAACGGGATCGCGGCTATAAGTTCTATATCGGAAAAGCTCTGCTTCAGCTCCAGAACCGACTCGGCGCACCATGTATCGACTCCAAGTGCCATCCCGGTTATAAATGAGGTCGTTCCGCTCTCAATGAGGGCGGCGATTTCTTTTTTTATGCGTTCCTTCAGCATTTTGCATTCGGGTGCGCTCTCATCAAAACCAAATGAAAAGGACTGCGGACGATGTCCGGTAAATGCACAGATCATAACTTTATCTCCAAAATAAAAATACTCATATATTGCTTATCTATTATATTATACATCATAATTGAGTTTTTGTCAAGTGTTAAGTCATATGTCGGTTATAATATTATACATGGATATTGATTATTTGGAGGTATTGAAATGAAAAATATCTATGACCGTCTGCGTGATCTGCGGGAGGACAACGATCTCACTCAGCTCGATGTTGCGAAATACATCGGCACAACTCAGCAATACTATTCAAAATACGAGACCGGCAGACACGAGCTTCCGATAAGATTTCTCTACAAGCTCGCCGAGCTTTACAAGGTCTCGGCGGATTATCTTCTCGGAAGAACGGATTGCCGCGATGGGATAAACAAATACGACTCGAGTATAACCGATGACTGCACCGCCGATACGATGATATCGGATATGCTGTCGCTCTCGAGCGGCGCACGACGCGCGGTCATCGAATATATAAAGCTCTGGAAGAGGGCTGAGGGCAGTGACAAATGATCTGCTGCATCGGCTCTTACTGAAATATCCGACCTGCACCGCAAAGCATAGGTCGGATATTTTTCTTTGTTTTATCTTTGATTCATGCCCTCATCCCGACGCTTATTTTGTCATAGATCAGCTCGAAAGCCCTGTCAAGATAGGTTGAATATTCCTCTCGTGATATCGCAATGAAGGGTGCGCTCGATGCTTCCCTCTTCGGTATATAGCCCATCACTCCGAGCTTTCTGACGATAGCTCCACTCGGAAGATAATCGATGTAGTCAGGAAAGCCTTCAAGCCCGATTATCTCGGTGAGATAGCCCGAATCGGGATGCGCCTCGAGGTATTCGGCTTCGATCGTGTATATATCCTTCATCCGCTCGACCTTGCTTATCAGACCCTTTGCCGTGTCCCAATCCTCGGAAAGCCCCGTTGACAATACCGAAAGCCGTGGATGAGCTTTGATCCTCGACCACACCGCCGCCACTCTGCCCTCGTCGCGTATATATCGCTGAAGCTCGGCATCGGCGATGAGATGTGCATAATATCCGAGCAGAAAGGACCTTTCCTCGTTCGTTGATATCAGATATCCGCGCTTTTCAATGTATTCGGTATAAAAGCTTTCGCAGTCTGCGGCAGATTTTCGATCAGCCGTCATCCAGTGCGTGACAGCTCTCGAGGGGGTAAAGTCAGTCCAATCCTCATTTTCCACATTGCAGTCGGGAGCAATGTTTCCGACGCAGAAGCCGCGCCGATCGAGCCTCGGACAGACCTCAAGCACACGATCTGCCAGCATCAAGTGAGTTACCCATGTTGCCATAGTCTTTCTTTCCCCAAAATATCGTTTGTAAAAAAACAAGCACGGCAGAAAATACCGCCGTGCTTGTCGTCAGCTTTATCGAACCGATGCTGCCATGATATCGGATAGATCGTCTGAGCCGTTACTGACCGTTTGCCTTTTTCTTTCTCGCACGGAAAACATTTATTCCGATCGAAAGTCCGAGACAGCAGACAAGAAACAGCGGGATCGTCCAGGGAGCGGCGGAATTTGCCGTCAGGATCGAGGTCCAAAGCTCATCTATGAGCCGAGTGGTCGCAGTCGGGAGAGCGATAAATACCTCGGTGTTTGCAAGTATCTCATCATCGGGAT
>CAYRKS010000139.1:0-5396 GCA_964424855.1 uncultured Lachnospiraceae bacterium | reverse complement strand
GATCGCCGCAGAGTCCGGCACGCTCAAAGTCGAGCTCAAAGTTTCCGGGGACCTTTGCATCGATCGTGTGCCATCCGGTCGCCGAAAGCTCGGCAGCCGTCTTCGGCTCAAGTCCCGATTTTTTGAACGGCTTGTTCTCGATATACGCGAGCCGCCAATCGCCGTTCAGCATTATGCGCTTATTCTGATTCATTTTTTTATTCCTTTCTCTCATCGCATCGAGAGCTTCGGCGCGGTGAGCTTAAAGCTAAGCCTTATGCTTCTATTATAACGCTTTTCTTCGTTTTTTTCTTGCATTTTTGTCGGAATTTTGTTGCATTTCTTCGGCTTTTTACAAAACAGCCGCTTTTATCCACGAAAGCGCATCGCAAAGCCAGCCCTCGGCGTTCGTCCCTCTTGCAAGTCCTATGCCGTGACCCAAACGCTCGTAGCCGAGAAGGATCGACTTGACCCCCGCCCTTTGCAGTGCGAAAAAGTAGGGTATGCAGTTGTATTCGGGCAAAACGGCATTGTCTGCGGTTCCGTAGTAGATAAAGGTCGGCGGCGTATCACTTGTGACTCGCGGCATCAGCGTGAAAAGCTCATCGAGCCGAGCCTTCTCCTCTGCCGTCTCACGCGCCGAAAATATCGGCGAAAGCGTCGGAAATGCCCCCTCCTTGAAGGTCGTGCAGGGGTAGCCGACGATAACTCCGTCTGGTATGCTCGAGAGTCTGCCGATCTCATCGTCGAGCGTGTTGAACTCCGAAAGCCCGAGCGAGGTCGAAAGCGCGAGGTGTCCGCCCGCCGAAAAGCCGAGCGCGATCACCCTTTTGTCGGCAAAGCCGCGAGCCTTCGCGTAATTTCGCGCGTATTGTATCCCGCGTATCCCGTCCTGAAGTATCGCACGCGCATTGTAGCTGCTTTCGGGAGCTTCGCGGCTCCCTGTGCGATAGCACAGCACGAAGGCGGTTATGTTGTGACGGTTCAGCTCCCGAGCGACCAGAGTCGAATGATGATTCGAGCAGGCAAAATATCCGCCGCCCGGATAGATCACCGTGATAAGGTCGGGGTCATCGACCTCAAAGGGCATTATGTACGGCTTTTTATCGAGTCTTCCGCCCTTGAAATCGGTCGAATATTCGGTCTCCTGCGCTTCGTATTCGGCATTTCCAAAGGGTATTTCAAGCTCCCCGTAAAGCGGTAGAAACGGGTGCTTTTCAAGCTCAAGCTCTGACATTTTTGTATCCTCCGATTTTTCGTTTTCTTTAATTATACCACACTTTAGAAGCTATGTCAACCGCCGACAAAAAATTCATCCGACAAATTCGGATATCGCCGCAAACAGCACCACCGCAAGCTTAAGCTGATATTCCTCGCTCGAGAGCCTTTCGCACTCCTCGGGATTTGACAAAAAGCCGCACTCGACCAAAACCGCCGGAACGCTTATCCGATCGAGAACATATATCGAAGACCCCGCCGCCTTGGTCTCACGCTGATTCGTCGGATCGATAAAGGTGCGCGCATAGGTCTGAAGCAGCGCGGCAAGCGTTGCGCTCGACTCGTTGTTCTTCGAATACCAGACCTGAAGCCCCGAATATCTCTCGTCGGGAAAATTGTTCATGTGTATGCTGACAAATATCGAATTTTCGATCCCCTCGGCAAGCGCGACGCGATTTTTCAGATCGTGCATCTTGCGCTTTGACTTCACCGAATCGTCCACCACCAAATTGTCATCGCTCCGTGTCATAACGCAGTCAAGCCCCGCAATGCGGCAAAGCTCATAAAGCCGCTGTGCGACCGCCAAATTCAGCTCCTTCTCAAGCACGCCCGAAGCCGAGACCGCGCCGCCGTCCATTCCGCCGTGTCCCGCATCGATGACTATCGTATATCTTGCCGCCGTGTCCCTGTCTATAAGCCCGACCGTCTGCCCCGACATGAACCGCGCCAAAAGCACCTCTCCGGCACAGAGCGCGAAAAGCACGGTCACTACCGCCAAAAAGCCCGCAAGGGCTCGATTTTTTCTCTCGTTCTCCATTCTCTCCCCTCCCGAAAATATAAATATTCCGCACGGAGGGTTAATATTCGAGGAGCGAACGAATAAATCGACCACAGCTTGGAATAAAATGTATCGAAGCTATCGGCAGTATAAAAAAATCCGAAAATTCACAATTTGCTGTTGCAAATTCCGACGATTTTTGGTATAATTAAGATATATGAGAATTATTAAATGAAAGGAAATCGCCAATGAATGATGTTGACATGACCGAACCCCCGGTAAGGCACCGCAAGGGAAAAATCCTGCCGCTTGCAGTCGCCGCTGTCTCGGGCTTCATGCTCGCCGCCGCGCTCGGAGCAGTTGCCTTTTGGCTCTATATAAATAAGGATACCGCTCACTCACCCGAGCCGCCGATAGAACCGAGCAAACCTACCCTATCGACCGGTACCGGAGTCGATACCTCACCGATAGATGAGGCGGGCGAGATCATCGAGAATATCTCTAACCCCGATTCGGAGGTGCGCGGAATATACATCGCGACCGTTACGAACATCAACTATCCCTCAAAAATGGGACTCTCGGTCGAGGAGCAGCGTGCGGAGCTCGAGGATATCGTCAAGACCACCAAGGAGGCAAATCTCAACGCGATATATTTCCAGGTGCGCCCCGCCTCCGATGCACTCTACCGCTCGGATATCTTCCCGACCAGCAAATACATCACGGGAACTCAGGGCGATGAGCTGCAATTCGACCCGCTCGAATATCTCGTGGAGCTTGCGCACGACAACGGTATAAAGGTACACGCATGGGTCAATCCCCTGCGCGTAACGACCGGAACGGCATCAAAGCCGAACACCGATCCCTCACTGCTCGCCGAGAACAATCCCGCGCGGCTCCATCCCGAATACACCGTCGCATATGCCGACGGACGGCTCTACTACGATCCCGGACTGCCCGAGGTCAGACAGCTCGTTGCCGACGGAGTTCGCGAGATCGTCGAGAATTACGCGGTCGATGGGATAATCTTCGATGACTATTTCTACCCTTATCCGACCACGACGACGGTGAACGGAAAGAGCGTGACCGCCAAATTCGACGATGACGCGACCTTTGAAAAATACGGAAGCGGTGAGCTTGCCGACTGGCGGCGTTCGAATATAAACGCGATGATCGAGGGCTGCTATGACGCGATAAAAGCCGTCCGTGCAGACTGCGAATTCGGAGTCGCGCCCTTCGGCATCTGGCAGAACGATGACGGCAAAAACGGCGGCTCGGACACCACGGGCTTCGAATCCTACGAATCGCTCTACTGCGACCCGACCGCATGGGTCGAGGGCGGCTACGTCGATTATCTCGCGCCGCAGCTTTACTGGCGTTTTACGACCTCGGCGGCACGCTACGATGTCCTCGTCCGCTGGTGGAACACTCTGCTCGACGGCAGCGATGTCAAGCTTCTGATAAGCCACGGAGTTTACAACTACGAAACCTGGTCCGAGCCCTCGGATGAGCTTCGAAATCAGGTCGAATTTGCCCGTGCCGAGGCGACCTACAAGGGCTCCTTGCTCTACGGCTATGCCGCTCTGAAGGCAAACACCGAGGGGCTTTTCGACGAGACGAAGGAGGTCTTCTCGGAGGATATCGTCTACACCGAGCTCGAATCGAACGGACGCGACCTTATAATCTCGCTCCCCTATGAAAACAGCTATATCGACGGCAGCGGTACCTTCCTGCTCGGCACCTCAGACCCCACCGAGCCGCTCTACCTCGACGGCAAAAAGGTCGGACGGACAAAAAGCGGGTATTTCTCGCTCTATCTCCCGCTTTCAAAGGGCAAAAACACCTTCACCTTCTCACATAAGGGAGTCGAAACGACCTACACGATAAACGGCGGCACGGCTCCGACCTCTACCGTGATAAAATACGCAACGCTCGACAGCTTTAAGATCGCCGCCGTAACGCCCTCGACCGATTGGTTCGGAACAACTCCCTCACTCTCGGTCAGCGTGACCGCGCCCTCGGGCTCGACCGTCACCGCCGAGCTGGGTACCAAAAAAATAAACCTCAAGCCGACGCTCTATCCGCCGAACGAGGCGACCTACATGAAGGAGGTCTACACCGGTACGCTGACACTTTCTCAGCCGACCTCGGGTGTGACCTCGCTCGGAAGGATCAAATTCACCGCTAAAAAGGGCAGTGAAGCCGCCGAAGCCGAGTCCGCCGAGATACGTATCGGCGCGTCCGGAGCCTCGATCCCGATCGAGCTCGTCACGAGAGACACCGAGATGAAGATCGCGACAAACAGCTGGTACTACGACGATTATTCCCCTCAGTCTCCGAAAATGACCGACAACGCGGTATCGCTCGCAAACGGTTGGTACAAGCTGCGCTGCGGCGGATATGTCTCGGCGGCGGATGCTATCGAGCTCGACTCCGCGCCGATCGGGTGGGCAGCTGTCTCAAATGCGCGAATCGAAACCGATGAACGCGCGACCTACATAAAATTCGACTCGGATGTGAACGTGCCGATAAACTGCTATGTAGAAAACGGCGAATTCGTTTTGACACTCTACAACATGGACACAAAAAACGCGCCGAGCCTCGAATATTCGAAAAATCCCATCTTTTCCTCACTCAGACACGAAAAAAGCGCACGCGCCTATGCCTACAAATATTTCTTTAAGCTCTACGACATTGAAAACTTCTACGGCTTCGATTATTACTACGAGGACGGAAGCATAGTAGTCGAGCTGAAAAATCCGACCGCACTCCCCGATTCGGACAAGCCGCTCGAGGGCAAGACCATCGTTCTCGATGCCGGACACGGCGGAAAAAATCCGGGTGCGCTCGGTCCGCTCGGTGCCGCCGAGGGCGCGATGAATGAGTCGGACTTTAATCTCGAGATCGTTATGGACACGCTCCCGAAGCTCGAGGCTCTCGGCGCAGATGTCATCCTCATCCGTGACCGCGAGACCGAGATCGATGTCCCGGTGAACGACCGCATTCAAGAGCTAATCGATATTTCGCCCGACCTCTGCATTTCCATCCACCAGAATTCGATGCCCTACACCTCGGATGTCACGAGGATTCACGGTCTTGTCGGGCTTTACTGGTCGGATGCGGGCTATATGCTGACCGATGTTATGGGCGAAACGATGTCCGACGCGCTGAATAAGCTCGACCGTTCGCCGACCAGGCAGAGACTCGCACTCGTTCGCAATCCGAAATTCCCCTCGACCCTCATCGAGGTCTGCTTCATAACGAATGTCGAGGAGTACGAACGAATGATGCGCGAGGATTCGATCGATCGTATCTCCGACTCGATCGCCGACGGTATACTAAATTATTATTCGGCACAGGAGAAATATATTTCGAACTGAAGGCGTTCAAGCTGGAAGCCTTTGAAAATAACACCCTTCACCGA
>CAYRKS010000138.1:0-5523 GCA_964424855.1 uncultured Lachnospiraceae bacterium | reverse complement strand
CGGTCTCCATCGAACGGTTGCAGGCGAGCGTGAAAGCCACCGATTTGAGCGCGTCAGAATAGGGCGAACGGATCTTCGAGTGGTCTCCGGATATTACCGCGTCGATAAACGTGCGGTCGCAGATCGTTCCGAAATCGACAGACGAGCGGATATTGATGCCTTCCTCGTTTTCGGAGCGACGCTGTGTTCCGTCGCCCGCGATGGTTCCGGCAACCTCAGCCGCCTTGTCCTTTTCGTCAATGCCGAAGAAGCGAACATTCGAGCAGAGATAATAATCCATTCTCGACGAAAGACCGCCGAAGGTCATCTTGGAATCCCACGATGCGCCGTTTTCGGAGTAGCAGCCGGTCATCATGGTAGCGGTTATACCGGACTTGAAGGTTATGAGCGTTGTAGAGATATCATCGGTGCAGTAGTTCGGGCAGATATCCTCGGTGATTATTCCGCGGGTAGCGACCGAATATACCGAATATGGTTCGCCGAGGAAGTAGCGAAGGATGTCCATCTGATGGATAGTCTGCTCAACAAGCTGACCGCCGCTCTGTGCCTTGATTCTCCACCACGGCACCTGCGGAATACCGCCGACACGCGAGCCGGCAACCGTGACGATGCGGTTCGAAGCTATGTAATCCTTCGCCGCGTCGTTGATATCATCGTAACGGCACTGGAAGCCGGCAGCCGTGATGAGTCCCTTTTTATTTACCTCGTCGTTGATGCGGTTCGCAAGCTCCATATCGAGCGCGAGCGGCTTTTCGACAAAGAAGGGGATACCGCGGCGAATTGTTTCAAGCTCGATAAAGCCGTGGCAGGACGGAGGGATGCAGATGAAGACCATATCCGGCTGAACCTCGTCGTACATCTTCATGAAATCGCTGTAAGCCTTTCCGCTTCCGGCGCGCTTTACAAAGCCTTCCGCACGCTCGATAATAAGGTCGCAGAAGCCCGCAAGCTCAATGTCCTTGAAGTTTACAAAATGGCTGAGATGGTAGCTTCCGATGCCTCCGCAGCCGATCATTGCTAATTTTTTCATTTTTAACTACCGTTCCTTTCATATTATTCGGTCAAAGCTTAAGCCGACCGATATTTTATTTGATTATCGAGTCGATCTCGCCGCAAACATCGCGGTAATAATCCTCCCACGATTTTTCGCTCTGCATCTTCGAGACCTCCGCCGTGACAAAGCCGTCATAGCCGATCTTATCGAGTGTCGCTCTGACGCGCTTCCAATCGGCACTTGCCTCCGAGATATCGCACCAGCTGCCACCGCAGTTTATCGAGCTGTGGAGCTTAAAGCCCTTTATGTGGCAGAAGCTGATCCTTCCGCCGAGCACCTCTACCCAGTCCTCGGGTCTTGAGAATGCGATAACATTTCCGAGATCGAAATACGCGCGGTATGCCCAGCCAAGCTCATCTACGAAGCTTGCCATCTCATACGGCGATGTGAAAAATGCATTCCAGACATTTTCAACTCCGACAGTTATACCCTGCTTTGCATAATCTATCGCCATCGGGGCGAGAGCCGTAAGCGTATCGATCGAGTTTTTTCGTGCGGTCGCAAGCGATATGTCACCGCCGTTGCCGCCCGGGACTATGAGTATTCCCTTTGCGCCGAGCTTTTTCGCGGCATTGAGCTGACCGTGCATCAGCTTTTCCGAAAATTTCACAGCATCGGCAGTTCCGAGTCCCATATTACCACCCCAAAGCGAGGTAGAAATGCTCGAAACCGGCAGATCGTATTTTTCTGACAAAGCCTTTATTTCCTCGAGCTGCGAATCGCTCGTCTCGAGCGTGAGAGCGTGCGCTCCGGCATTGTCGATGTTCAGCTCGATACCGTCAAAGCCGGCAGCCGAGGCTTTAGAAAACGCCTCTTCAAAATCGGCATCGGATCGAATCGACCATGCGTTTATTCCGGTTTTCATTCTTTGCACCATTCCCTTCCGAAAGCGAAATAATAAAATTTTCGATAGCATCCTCAAAAAAATATCAAAGAAATTTGTGCAAGCCTCTTGACAAATCCTCACAAAGGATGTATACTGTAGTTATAATTATACAGCATTTCAAAAAATCTCGCCATACAAAAAACGCAGATTTACATGGAGAAAACGCATATTATGTACAGACAGGCATATTACATCGATATCGGAGCGGGAGATATAAATCGAAGCGTGACCGATCGCTTCGCAGCTATCAACTGCGCAGGCTGCCATATGAGCCGCAGCAGCTTTACATCATATAATCCTACCGGACGCGAGGATTTTTATTTGCAGTATCTTGTTGAGGGAGAGCTTGACATCTCAAACGGCAAGACCATGTGTCCCGGAGATGCCATACTCTATTTCCCGCACACGCCATATTTTTACCGTGCGGCAACCGCTGACATAAGCTATTATTGGGTGCATTTTTCCGGCTCGGCTGCCGAGGAGATAGTATCCGAATGCGGCTTTGAAAATGCGGCTCTCATCTCACCGGGACAGAGCGAGGAGCTTTTCGACAGCTTTGAGGCTATATTTCAGGATTTTATAGTCCGCGGATCGCTCTTTGAGCTTTCACTCGCACAAAAGCTTATCAAGCTCCTGCACAAGCTCGCGCTTCTCTGCAAAAGCGATGCCGACGATGACCCCGCAGCCTCGCGAAACGGAAGGCTCATCGCACAGGTCATCGCGACCATGCACCGCTCCTACAGCCGCGACCTTACGATCCGAGAGCTTGCGCAGTCGGTTTACATAAGCGAGGGCTATCTTCGGGCGATATTCAAGGAAAAGCTCGGCGTATCACCGAAAAAATATCTGACCTCTGTCCGCATATCCGCGGCAAAGCAGCTCCTGACACAGACGACAATGACAATTGAGCAGATCGCACAGGAGGTCGGAGTCGGAGACCCGCTATATTTCAGCCAGCTCTTTCATCAAAATGTCGGACGCTCACCCTCCGAATATCGAAGGAGCGAACGCTCGCAATAAAAAGCGAAAATGAATTTACATTTCGCCGCTTGAAAATCCCGTCGAAATGTGCTATACTTTATTCGGTCGCCGAAACAGAGCGACCGGATTTTTTGCAATTCGGTTAGCAATCGCTAACATCATGAAGGGAGCGATCAGAACGGATAAAGAAGACATTGTAAAATACAACGCCGTGCCGTCCGAGGAAAGCAGCGAGGCGACAACACTCACCGGCTGTGAGGTCTATCGCGGGATCGAGCTGGTCTACCGCGATATCCATTCGTCGAGCGTTCAAATAAAGCAAGGCGATTCCGACTCGATACTTGAGATAAGTCACTGCCGTGAGGGCAGGATGGAATATGAGCTTGACGGAAAGCTTTTTTCGATAATGCCGGGGGACATCGCAATATTCCACCGACGCGGCGGAGAATACACCGCGAGCTTCCCGATCCGCCACTATCACGGGATCAGCATGATCTTCGATCTCAACCGCGTTCCGAAATGTCTCTCCTGCTTTTTAGAGGATGTAAATGTCTCACCTCATGCACTTGCGGAAAAATTCTGCGCCGACCGTCCCTGCTTCATCGCACGCTCAAATCAGGGGATCGAGCATATATTTTCGGAGCTTTACAATGTGCCGACCGAGCTGAAGAAGGGGTATTTCAAGGTCAAGGTACTCGAGCTGACACTCTTTCTCACCGCCTTCGACACCACCGCGGACGAGACCGAAAAGCACTGCTATTCTCCATCTCAGGCTCTCCTTGCAAAGGAGGTGCGACAGTATCTCACCGAGCATATGACCGAGCGGGTCACACTTGAGCAGCTGTCGGAGCAGCTCCATGTCTCGGGGACTCACATTAAAAACACCTTCAAAAAGGTCTGCGGCGAGTCGGTGTATTCATACATACGAGCTCAAAAAATGCAGGCAGCCGCGCTGCTCCTCAAGACCACCAATGACACCGTGCTTGAGATCGCCGGACGCTTCGGCTATGACAACGCCAGCAAATTCACCTGCGCCTTTCGCGATGTTATGGGTGTGACCCCGACCGAATACCGACTTAATAAAAGCTGATGTCCAAATGGAGTCGTAATCTTGCTTTTCGGAGTAGATACGGCTCCTTTTTTCTGGTATAATATTATCACAAGGAAGTCAGAGAATGTATCCGAAAACAGCATACATAGCTGACATTTTATTATGATACACGGTTAGCTGATGCTAACATGAGATATGGAGAAAATATATGAGCGTAGTAATAGTTGGCGGAAACGAATGTATGACCCGGAGATATATGGATCTCTGCGGCGAATATAAATGTAAGGCAAAGGTCTATCCAAAGATGGCAAACGGACTCAAAAACATCGGACGACCCGATCTGCTTATACTCTTCACAAACACCGTTTCGCACAAGATGATCCACTGCGTACTCGGAGATGTGGACGACAGCCGCACCCGCATCGCGCGCTCGCACAGCAGCTCGATGGCGGCACTCAGAGGCATTCTCGAGGAGCACGTCGGCTGATGTCCGATCTCATCATACGTCACTGCTCACCGACTCTCGCCGGGATAAAGACCGGAAGCCTGTTCAGCTGTCTTTATAACACCCGCGAGGAGGTAAAGGCACAGCTTCAGCTGCTGAATTCACAGCTAAAGTGCAAGGGACTTCGTGTCCTGCCGCTGAAATTCTCGAAGGATCGCGTGCTTATATATGTCTTTCGTCCCGATCGACTCTCAAACGATCTGAAGTCCTCAAAGGCAAGCAGTATCCTCCTTGAGCGCGGCTATGACTGCTCAACCGCCGACCGCTGCGTCATGCGCCTGATCAGTCGCATACGCGAATCGGAGGAATTCCCGCACGAGATCGGGCTGTTCCTCGGATATCCGCCGGAGGATGTCTGCGGCTTTATCGAAAATCGTGCCGACTGCAAATGCAGCGGCGCATGGAAGGTCTACGGAGATGTGGAAAAGGCGCAGCTGCTTTTCAGCCGCTACAAAAAATGCACCGA
Source organism: uncultured Lachnospiraceae bacterium (assembly GCA_964424855.1). Classification (GTDB taxonomy): domain Bacteria; phylum Bacillota; class Clostridia; order Oscillospirales; family CAG-272; genus Flemingiibacterium. The sequence goes on along the minus strand of CAYRKS010000138.1, from coordinate 580 downwards.
GCTTTACTGTCAACGATGGGCAAACGGAAGCTCACTCGACCGTCTCGCGGTGAGAGTCGCCGCAAAGGCTTAAATACACAGATCAGGCAGAGCTTCTCTGCATGATATATATAATTTATTTTTGAAAGGTTGGTACAACAAAATGAGTAAGATCGCTGTAGTATATTGGAGCGGAACAGGAAACACCGAGGCAATGGCAAATGCCGTTCTCAACGGCGCAAAAAATGCCGGAGCTGAGGCTGTTCTTCTCACCGCACCCGAATTTAACGAGTCGATGGTAGATTCCTTCGACGCTATCGCGTTCGGTTGCCCCTCGATGGGTTCCGAGGAGCTTGAGGACGGAGAATTCGCTCCGATGTTCGAGGGCTGCGAGCCCAAGCTCTCGGGAAAGAAGCTCGCACTTTTCGGCTCTTACGGCTGGGGTGACGGCGAATGGATGAGAAACTGGGAGGAACGCTGCATCGGAGACGGCGCGGTAATGGCGTGCGATTTCGTCATCTGCAACGAAGCTCCCGATGATGACACCATCGCCGAGTGCGAAAAGCTCGGTGCTGCTCTTGTCGGCTGAGTCCCTCGCCTC
>CAYRKS010000137.1:0-5549 GCA_964424855.1 uncultured Lachnospiraceae bacterium | reverse complement strand
AATGACCGCCTTGGAAAGAGGTGTTTTGCTGACCGAAAAATCGCTCAAGCTGATCACAAGGCTTCGTCGGCTTTCGATCCCCGGAATAGAACCGATATCCGCGCTTGCCGGCTTTATGATCGGCTCGGTCACGGCAGACGGAAGGCTGAACGAGCGTGAATATCTTCTCATATACCCCTCGCTCGTGCGGATATTCGGTGATGATTTTGATTTCAACTCGGTAAAGGAAGCCTTCAGGCGCGACAATGAGGGACGAAAGCAGGTCGCAAAATACACCGAGGAGATGCTTCGCATAATCGAGCAGCTCGACGAGGAGCTGCGAAGCGATGTTATAACGATATGTCTCTGCACAGCGGCGATCGACGGAAGGATATCGCTCCGCGAAAAGCTGTACATCCGTCGGCTCTGCCGAGTAGGCACATAACTCCGAGGCATCCGCAAATATGCGCACGGATACCGACCGATATCTCTCAAAAAACGTCACTTTGCCCTTTGCATTTTCGAAAAAAATATGGTATAATTATAAGCATCAGCGCGCAGCCAAAAGGCATAAGTCCGGCTTATCGGACTTATGCCTTTTTGTGTTCTCGGGCGGCTGCGAGCTTTTTTCGAAAGGAAGGATAATAAGCATATGATGATAAACAAAATGGGTACCAAGCGGGTAAGCCTGCTTATTTGGTCGATGGGCATCCCGATGATCCTGTCGATGGTGCTTCAGGCTCTCTACAATGTTGTGGACACGATGTTCGTAATAAACATGGGAGCCGAGGGAGCGATAGGAAATCTCGCGCTTTCCGCCGCATTTCCGGTACAGATCATGATGATCGCTATCGGAGTCGGAACGGGTGTCGGCATAAACGCGATGCTCTCGAAAAATCTCGGCGAGGGCAATAAGGAGGTCGTAAACAAGGTAGCGGGAAACGGAATATTTTTGGGGATAGTATTCTTTATAATATTCTTTCTCTTCGGCTTCTTTCTCGCCGAGCCCTACATGAGGATAATGTCGGACAACGCCGAGGTCATAGCTATGGGAAGTGAATATCTCAGAATATGCTGCTGCATTTCGATCGGCTCGATAGGCTATGCGATTGCCGAACGCTTTCTCATGGCTACGGGAAAAACTCTCTACTCGATGACCGCGCAGATACTCGGAGCTGTCACGAACATAGTGCTCGACTATGTTTTCATTTATCCGCTCCAAATGGGTATCGCAGGTGCGGCTTATGCTACGGTTATAGGTCAGATCGTATCGCTAATAATCGCACTCGTTCTCCACTACACGATAAACAAGGAGATAAGCGGCGATCCGAAATATATAAGACCCGAGCTTAAAATAATAAAGCAGATATACACTCTCGGCTTCCCGGCATTTCTCATGCAGGCGATGCTTTCCTTCATGATGTTCGGAATGCTCCTGATAATCGGCACGATAAATGACGAATACACCGTAAATCTTCTCTCGGGCAGCTATGGAATATATTACAAGCTGATGCAGATGGCACTTTTCGCAGCCTTCGGACTTTCAAACACGCTCATTTCGATAAATTCCTTCAACTACGGAATGAAGGACAAGGCGCGAGTAAAGGATACGATTAAGCACGGAATAATAATTTCGATCGTCGTCATGCTCTTTATCACTCTGCTCTTTCAGGTGTTTGCAGAGCCGATATCCGAGCTTTTCGCGCTGACCATCGAGGAATCCTCGATAGTTTCAAAGAGTGATGTCATATCGATGTGCCAAACCGCGCTTCACATATCGACTCTCGGCTATATCTTCATGGGCTTCAGCGTCGCGGTACAGGGCATACTTCAGGGCTTCCGCGAGATATATTCGCCGATGCTCATATCTGTTCTGCGTCTCATCTGCCCGGTGCTTCCGATTGCGTTTTTGTTCACGCTCAGTCCGAATGTCTCCGAGCTCATCTGGTGGACCTTCCCGATCTCGGAGGTAATAACCGCAGTCGCTTCGATCTTCTTCCTGAAGTCCTCGGCAAAGCGGCATCTCGAAAAGCTTTGACGGTAGCTTAAGCTACGATCAAGCAGTTCAAAGCGGCATTTTTTGCGATCGATAACGATCCGACAAAAATGCCGCTTTTATACATATATAATGAATCAACTGCTGTTTTGCCCGAGTTTTTCGGGATATTTACCGTTTACAAAGCTCGGATTTAATGATATAATATAGAAAAGCGAAAAAATTCGATATATCCGCCGTTAAAAATCATTTTGGGAGGGAGCTTATGAACCGCGAAAATTTCATCTACCCCGACAATATTTACAAGGGAACCGACTTTTGGATGCTGAACGATGAACTCACCGAGGAAGGGATAATAAAGCAGATTTCCGAAATGCACGACAAGGGCGTTTATTCCTTCATCGCACGAACCTATATCGGACTTAAATCGGACTATCCCGGAAGCGATTTCAAAGCAAAGCTGCATATCATCGTAGACACCGCGAAGCAGCTCGGAATGAAGGTATTCTTGCAGGCAGGCTATATGCCCGAGGCGGTCGTGGGACTCCCGGAGGAATACGCACTTCGCTATATCATGCCGACAAAGTCGGGCGAGGAAAAAGGGCGAAGGATATTTACATCCGCCAAGGCTCAGGACATTGAATGGTCTTTTGTCGAGCACAATTCCAAGACCTTTCTCGATATGTTCGACCTCGAAGCGGTCGATTATTATCTCAAAAAGAGCTATGAGGAGATGTGGGAGGAGTTTTCCGAGGAGTACGGAAAAACGATACAATCGATTTGGGTCGATGAGCCGAGCTACAACGGCTGCTATCTTCCCTTTACGCCAAGGCTCGAGGAGCTCTATTTTGAACGCTTCGGCTCGGAGCTTGCCGCAGATATCCCGCAGCTTTTTATCGATTCGGACAGCTCCGCGACCGTGCGCTACAGATATCGCGTACTTTTGAGAGATCTGCTCGAGAGCAGCTATTTTGAAAGGGTCAGGAGCTGGTGCAGTGAGCACAATCTGCTATTTTCGGGACATTTGATGATGGAGGAGACCTGCGCCTCTCAGATCACACGAGCCGCCGCCTGTATGCCCTACTACAAATATTTCGACATCCCCGGAATAGATGTTCTCGGCGGTGCGATGAACTGGAACGATGATCCGATCCAACCGCTCGATCCGACAGGTGTCGGAATGGATCAAAACCTATACACGACTGCAATGCAGTGCGCAAGTGCGGCAAGGCAGACGGGACAAAAGCACATTTTAGCCGAGATGTACGGTGTTACGAGCGAGAGCATGAGCTTTCGGGATATGCTCCATATGTTCGATTCCTACGCCGCAATGGGAATAAGCCACCGCTCGGTACACGGAATGTTTTACTCACTGCGCGGACGCGGAAAACGCGCCTATCCGCCGCACATAAGCTATTATCAGCCGTACTTCAAAAAATATAAAAACGTCACCGAATACTGCGCAAGGGTCAGCGAATTTATATCCGAGGGAAATACCGAAGCCGACATTGCGATACTTCATCCGCTCGAAACCGCATATACGCTCTATCGGGGTGAGCTCGGAGGATCACCTGCCGGAATGGACGGAAAGCTCGACCGCAGCTTCGCCGAGCTGCTTCGAACGCTGAAAACACTCCACCGCGAGGTCGAGCTTTGCGATCTTGCCACCCTGCGCGACCTCGGAAGGGTCGAGAACGGTCGTCTGATCGTCGGAAAAATGAGCTATTCCACTCTGATACTTCCTCACATAAAGGTTATCACCTCCGAGCTTTTTGAGCTGCTCGAGCAGCTTTCACTCGAGGGCGGAAGGATAATAATACTCGGCGAGCTTCCGAATATGCTCGACGGAGTACCTGACAACTCGCTTTCCGAGGAGCTTTCGAGCCTCGGGACTCGGGTAGATAGTCTCACCGAGCTTGTCGAGCTTATTCGCTCGGATGAGCGTACATATATAATAAACGGAAGAAATTCGCAAAATCTGCTCGTGAATCGCAGGGTGACGAGCGACGGAATGAATTTCTTCGTACACAACAACGACTGCTCACAAAGCGCAAATGTGGTACTAAGCGTTCGCGGAGTTTACCGAGTGTCAAGCTGTAACGCATTTGACGGCAATGTCACCGAATATCCCGCCGAGACCGACGAGAAGACGACCTTCATAAAGCTTAAGCTTGAATGCGGCTCGAGCATACTGCTGACTCTCGAGGAGGGTCGTCCGATGGGAACAGCTCACAGCAGCGCAAAGCCGAGCATCCGAATGGAAAACGAATGGCGAATTATTCCGAGCGGAGAAGGTATAGCCGCGAAAAACGTACTGCTTTTTGACAGCTTTTCCTTCAGCACCGACTCGGAAAATTATTCAAAGCCGCTTCCTACCACTGCGATCCAAAAGCTTTTGACCGATCGGGAATACAACGGTGAGCTGAGTCTTAGGCGTGAATTTTTCTCGGACAGCGAGGTCGGCGAGGTATTTCTCGCACTCGAGTCACCGAACGAACAGCAGATATTCCTTGACGGTATCGAGGCTGATAAAACGGTACTCGGATATTTCTGCGACGAAGCCTTTGAGTACATAAGGCTCGGAGAGCTTTCGGCGGGAAAGCACACGCTCGAAATAAGGCGCAGCTTCACGCCGCTATCAAAATCAAAGAATGCGATAAATTCTCTCTTTGAAACTCAGCGCGGAGTTGAGCTCGAGCCGATGTATCTTCTCGGCGATTTCAAGGTAGCTGCCACACCGCGCATATCTCGAAACGGCTGTGCGGTATACGAGCCGGATTTTCGGATAACCGAAAAAATAAACGGCTATGAGCTCACAAGAGGTGAGCTGACCGCTGACGGCTTCCCATTCTTCATGGGTGAGATGATCTGCAAGCGAGGATTTGTTTCATCCCGCTCGGGAAGCTGCACACTGCGAATAAAAACGCTGAACGCCGCAGTCGGCGAGGTCTTCCTGAACGGTGTTCACGTCGGAGATATCAACCGCGCACCTGCCGAACTGAGCTGCAAGCAGCTCCGCGAGGGGAAAAACACGCTTGAAATAAAGCTCTATCCGACGCTTCGAAACATAATCGGTCCCTTCCACCGAACGCGCGGAGACATCGGAAGTCACTTCGGCGGCGGCTATAAAAATCCCGACGAGGCGTGGCTCAGTGTTGACACGAGTCAAAAGGGCTGGGAGGATCAGCTCTTCGAGACCGATCCGAGATGGACCGAGTGCTATAATCTTACCCGCTTCGGCTTGGACGGTGCGGAGATAGAATTTTGATCTGAAATAAACAAGTGTGAGCATCGAAAATTTGATGCTCACACTTTGTTTATAAAAAACAAAAAGGAGATAAATAAGAAAATTCAAATCATGCCCCTTGCGGGGTTATTTCAAAGCTTCGTCTCAGGTAAGACAACCGTCATTCATGGTATACCTCACATCCGAGGCGGCACAGACCTCCGATGAGTGGGTAACGACAATGACGCATTTGTTCTGCTTATGTGCAAGCTCGCGCAGGATCGAAACAATGTTATCACTGTTTTCGCTGTCGAGATTTCCGGTAGGCTCGTCTCCGAGTATCACATC
>CAYRKS010000136.1:1874-5613 GCA_964424855.1 uncultured Lachnospiraceae bacterium | reverse complement strand
GCCGAGGTGCATTTCATAGATATTCATCGGAGCCGAGAAAAATTCCCTGCTCCTTGATCTCGCGCCCTTCCCGGCGACCGTGATCATCCTTCGAGCACGCCAGAGCGAATCCGTCCATTTGAAGGATCTAAGCGGATGTATTTTCGATGCCGTTTTTCCGAGCGTCTCGGACATGAAGGCGTAGGGGTCTGCCTTGAGACGTACTCCGCTTTTCGAGGCTATCCTGAATTTATAATTGCTGCCGTCGAGCGATACATCGGAATCGATCCGAGTCTCCCAAATACCCATGTCGGTGATCCTTCGCATTTTATCTCCCGCAGCCCAAGCGTTGAAATCGCCGACCAGCTCGACACTCTCGGCGTTCGGAGCCCACACGCGGAAGGTGTAGTGATATCTGCCGTTTTCCTCGCGAAGCTGGCAGCCGAGATATTCATATGCGTGAGTGTTAGTCCCCTGGTGAAAATAGAAGGCGGCCAGATCGTCACTGCTTGCGCCTCGGATTTCGGCAGATGCTTTGGTTTCTTTTTTTAATCCGTCCTTTGTCATGGCTTTTTTTGCGATCCCTTTCTTGAATTTTATTTTGTCCTGATATAATTATACCACGGCTGCGGTGTTTTTTCTGTCAGAAAATGTAAAATATCTATTTTTGTTCGATGAGCATTTCAAGCACCTGATTTCCATACCGCGTCAGGAATGCGTCGCCTATCCCGCTTATACCGCTCAGCTCGCGCAGATTCTTCGGTCTTATCGCGCATATGCTCCGCAAAGTCGAATCGGTGCAGATCGTGTACGCCGGGAGTCCGCGCTTCGATGCCGCTTCGCGCCGCCAGCCGCGAAGCCTTTCGAACAGCTCCGCATCGATCTCGTGATCGTTTTCGACTCGGCTCGGCAGAGTCCTCGAGGCGGGTCTTTTGCGCTTAACATTAAGTACATCCGACTTGAAGCGCATCTTGAACTCGCGTCGGCTCTCGATCAGAATATCGAAATCGGTCGATACCGAGAGTATCGGATACTGTCCGTCCGAGCGATATAGCAGCCCCGCCGAGATCAGACGCTCGATAAGCTCTCTTACAAAGCTCCTCGGCTTGCTCGAGAGCGAGGCATAGGACGAAAGCTCGGTAAAGCTGCCGGATATCCTCGCATTGTCGTCTCCGTGCAGAAAGTCGGTTATGAATGCCGCGCCGAAGCGTTCGCTCGTTCCGATAACCGCGTTGTAAACACATCGGATATCATTCGTGACATCGAGCATTATATGCTCATCGCTGCATGAGGAGCATTTCCCGCAGAAATCGAGGCTGTCGGATTCGCCGAAATATTTTAAGATAAAGCTTCGAAGGCAGTCGGCGGTCTCGCAGTAGCTTATCATTTTGTTCAGCTTATCATATCTCAGCTTTTTTGCAACAGCGGCATCCTCACCGCTGTCATCCTCCGAGCCGTTCTCAATAAGAAACTTTGCGACCTGTATATCCCTTTTTGCGTAGAGCAATATACATTCCGCCTCGCCTCCGTCGCGCCCCGCGCGTCCAGCCTCCTGATAATACGCCTCCATCGACATCGGCATATTGTAGTGGAGTATGAACCCGACATCGGGCTTGTCAATGCCCATTCCGAAGGCATTTGTGGCGATCATTATCGGCTTTCGATCCTTTATGAAATCGTCCTGATTCTCATTTCGTATGCTGTCTTCAAGCCCCGCGTGATACATCGTGACCGGGTAGCCGTCCTTTGCAAGCGCATTCCAGAGCGATTCGACAGTCTTTCGTGTCATGGCGTAGATTATTCCCGAGTGTCCCGAATTTTTGTCGAGATAGCTCTTTACAAACTCGAGCCGATCCTCGGGGGTCTGTACTCCGAAATAAAGGTTCGGACGATCAAAGCCGGTGGTTATCTCGAAGGGGGATACAAGCCCGAGCAGCTGCTTTATATCGGTCTTTACCTGCTCGGTAGCCGTTGCGGTGAAAGCGGCGATGACCGGACGGTGGGAAAGCTCCGATACAAAGCCGTCGATCTCGGTGTAGCTCCGTCTGAAATCGTGTCCCCACTGTGAAACACAGTGAGCCTCATCGACCGCAACGAGCGATATATCCGCCGCCTCGGCAAAGCGTTTGAAGCTTTCGGTCTCGAGCCGTTCGGGTGCGACGTATATTATTTTGTAGGTACCGAGAGCGGCACGCTCAAGCGCGAGCGACATCTGCCTCGGTGTAAGTGTGCTGTTGAGATACGCCGCGCGTATCCCGTTCGAATTCAAAGCCGAGACCTGATCTATCATCAGAGAGATCAGAGGTGAAATGACTATGGTAATCCCCGGCATAAGTATCGCCGGAAGCTGATAGCAGATCGATTTTCCCGCTCCGGTCGGCATTACCGCCATTATATCGCGTCCTGAAAGTATGTTGTCGATTATCAGCTCCTGTCCGGGGCGAAAAGCATCGTATCCGTAATATTTTTTCAATACCGTCAGCTTATCCTGCATTTTATCTTTTTCCTTCAAAATTTTTCTTCATTATTTCTCTTAAACTTTTATTACGGATGATCCGCTACCTATATTATACAACAAAATCCGCAGTTTGTAAAGAGTTTTCTCGTAGATTGAATAAAAAAGTGAGCCTTTTGCTCGAGGTTTTTAATGTGCATATCTCACAATTCGCTCGATTTTTTTTGTTCATTCTGACGTTCGTATTTCAGCTTGGTCGCATTGCCTCCGCGAAGGTGCCGCTCGGCTTTGTTCTTCATAAGCACCCGCTCGACCTCGCTGTAAAGTCGCTTATCCGAACGCTTAAGGCGGTATGTAATGTCCTTGTGGACGGTCGATTTGCTTATTCCGAAGACCTTTGCGGTGGCTCTGACGGTCGATTGATGCTCGATAAGGTATTCGGCAAGGAGCTTTGGGCGGTCATCGTTATCATATATCACGGCGTTCACTCCCGTAAGGTGTTAGGTTTTGTAAATATATATTTTCAGCCCCTCAGATATATTCCCGACCGCAGGGGAAATCGCACAAAAATATCAGATTTTTTTGTGCATACCTCCGATTTTTCAAATCGATCAAAAAAATCGAAAAAAGCCGTCGATGATACGGCTTTTTCGAAAAATATTGCTTTGAAGGTCCTTCAGCGTTTCAGAAAATCTATATAGCTTCTCCAGTCCTCGCGGCAGATCGAATGCTCACCCTCTCGCAGATGAAAGGCTATTGATCCCGAATCAAAGCTATCGCCGACCTTCGGATAGCTATCGTTCGGCGCGATGAAGCCGTCAAGCCCGAGTCTTTCCCACGCCTCGGACGCTGCCGCACAGCAAAGATATTCAGACTCGGGATCCGCCCAGAGATCGAGCGAGGACGCGCCTATCGCAACCCTTCTCGGTGCCATCGCCGCAACGAGAAAATGCTGATCGAAGGGCATGGAATCGGTTGCCTCACCACCGTATTCACGGTATTTTTTGCAGAACCAGTGTGGGAAAACACGGTATATCGCCTCGACCGTCTCGCCGACCTTTTTTCGTGTTATCGCGTCACCCGAGCAGCCCGCGTTGTTCGAAAATACATACTTGAAGCGCGTGTCCTGCGCTCCGCACCAGAGTGAGGTCTTACCGAGTCGCGAATGACCGAACACCGCGATTTTTTCCTCATCAAAAATCCCGAGCGTCAGCAGAAAATCAAGCGAACGGCTCGCCGCCCACGCCCACATTCCGATCGCTCCCCAGCTGTCGGAGGCATTTTCGTCACGCTCAAAAAACGGCG
>CAYRKS010000136.1:0-1864 GCA_964424855.1 uncultured Lachnospiraceae bacterium | reverse complement strand
GCTTTTGAAGCCATCGGCGGCATTGTCTGCAGCTATGTCGAGATAATTAAAGCGCGCGACCGCGACACCGCTCTCGACTATCTCCTCCTCGGGCAGCATACCGCTCGGCACATCGAATTCAAAGCTGATATAGACGATCAGCGGCACTTTTTTATCGGTCTTCGGGATCGACAAAAGGAGCGGAAAGCTGAAATCTCCCTTCGGTGTTGACGCGGTGATATCGTAATGATAGTGCTTTCCGCGCCCGCCAAAGCAGGTCTCGTGCTTGTAAGTGAGCCTTCCGCTAACGCTTGACTTAAAGTCGGGAGTCCTTCCGTAAATATTTTCGGAGAGGATATCGACGATACAACGGCGGTTCTCCTCGGGCTCGGGCAGCTCGGGAAGCGGCGGGAGCTGTCTTTCCGAAAGCTTTTCCTTAATAAATGACATTTTTATAACTCCTTTTTTATTTCAGTATTTTCTCTGCCGAAGCATTTCAAGTGTGATCACATTCTTCGGTGGAGCTTTTTCTTCACTGTCGGTTTCGGCGGTGCTGTATGTTGTCTCGGGGGTATTCTTTCGTGCCATTTTTCTATTCTCCCTTCTTCATGGTAATTCTATTATATCACAAAAAAATGTATTTGTCAGCCTTTTTTCGAACTTTTTGTGTTTTTTATTCTGAACAGTCTACCTCGTCGCGATGTTTTCAGCTGTGATCGCCGATAGCCGTGCCGCAAATTTATAAGCTTGAAGCACACGGGAATACTGTAGTTGATCATGCCGACAAAGGTAGATGTTTGGAAGAGATAAACACTCAATCTAAAACGAAAGCGGTCAATAACATGATTAAATATTTTTGTCAAAATTATTTCCTATAGTACTTGACTTTTTTAAGCTTTTGTGGTATCATAGTATCAATGATCATACATTGATCATAATTATATAATCGATACTTAAGGAGAGCATCATGAATACACTTCTCGAATTTGTAAAGACTCATCTTCTATCGGGTCTTACCATCGAGGCAAGCTTCGTCCGTTCGAAGCACTGCACTCTCAAGCTCGCATCCGAGGAAAAGCTCAGCGACAACAAATATGTCTTCCGCTTTGATCCGCTCACACGGATAAACGAAATCACGATAACCGCCGACATCGGCGATGAAAGCATACTTTTTTCGCTCGACGCACGCATAACCCCGGACAACGGCACTCCGCGCGCCTTTGCTCCCGAGGACGCGATCGTATTCACCCTCGGCGACGTAAAGCCCGACGCGCTACTCGGAAGTCGTCATGACAAGCCCTGGTGGATGTATCCGAGCTTCGGAAACGATTTCAAATCGCTCCTGCCGAAAACTCAGTCGCTGCTCGTAAAGGTCGGCGAGCTGAATTATCATATGCTCCCGCTCACGGGTGACAATTTCCGCTGTGAGTTCGCCGCGGGAAAGGCATCGATAACCTCCGACATGAGCGGAATATACCATCTCTCGGGCACATTTATGTCGGTTGCGGTATCGACAGATCCGCTTGCCGCAGTCGAAATGAACTATCGCGGCGCGAGAGCTCTCGGCGGTATCCGCGTTCCGCTCAAGAGCGAACGCAGTCTTCCCGAGCTTTTCAAGGGCTTCGGCTGGTGTACCTGGGATGCCTTCTACGAGAAGGTCAGCGCAGAGCAGATATACGAAAAGCTCGCCGAATTCCGCGACAAGGATATCCCGGTCAAGTGGATAATAATCGATGACGGCTGGCGCATGGCAAACGGAAGCAAGCTCACCTCCTTCGATGTTGACAGAACTAAGTTTCCCGAGGGTCTGGGCGGCACGATAAAGCGCATAAAGTCCGAATTCGGCATTGAAAAGGTGGGCGTATGGCACGCCTTCAACGGCTAC
>CAYRKS010000135.1:0-5645 GCA_964424855.1 uncultured Lachnospiraceae bacterium | reverse complement strand
AGGACGAGAGTTATGAGGTCTCCCGCGAGGAAGGAGTAAGCAAGGCGAAGCTCAAGCAGCTCGGTGGTGTATTCGAGCGGACAGGAGACCTGATTTCCCATGAAGCTGCGCAGATATCTGTGATAGAGATAAGCATAGAGCGGGATCGGTCTTCCGGGACGGTAGCAAAGCTCATAGCGCGCGTCCGAAAGTCTGAGCGAATCGATGTAGGGCTCAGCCGCCGCGGATTCACAGCCGAGGAGAGTGTTCGGGCAGCTCTTCTTCCAGTCTGCGAGAAGGTCGGCCGAGGTCTTGGTCATCCATGCTCCCGGAACGGGCGGATGTCCGTGATCCTTTGCGTAGCAGAAATACATTCCGCCGCCGTGGTTCTGGTCGAGAGCCTGAACGTAGTCCACTCCGCTGTTGAAAAGCGGCTCGAGCGCGAGGTCGAGAGCCTCACGACCCTTTTCGGAGGCGGGACAGATGTCATAGCCGACACGCTGACCGGTGCATATCTCGCTGTGCGGGAGCGACTGGTCGGGAGCGCGGCAGAAGCCGCGGTCATAGGAATTTGCGATTATGTTATCGACCTGATTGTAGGACTCGATGAGATTCGACTGCTCGGTGAAGCCGAGTCCGCTGCAATAAACGCCGAGGAGATTTCCCTTGTCGTGCAGGCGGTCGCGGAATTCGTTGAAGCCCTCAACTCCGCCGTAGGGCGGGAAAACGAAGGGCGGTGCCCACGGAGCGGTACCCTCCCAGTGCATGAGAAGTGCCATAACGCGCGAGTCGGTCTTCTCTGCAAACTCATCGACATAGGGGAGCGCATTGACATACGGGAAGAGCTTGTTCGGATACATCTCGTCCATGTCGTGGATACCGCGGATCGGGTAGGTGATGACGAGCGGAAGGTCGTTCTTGTACCAATCGGGAGCGTCAAGCTCGGCGAGAGGCTTTATGTTAAGGCTCTCGGAAAGCCATGCCTTGTAAATATCGGCTCCGTCCTGCCAGCCGCCCTCAAAGGCTTTCCAAACGATATCCGCAGTCTCGACATTTTCGCCGTAGCTGCCGCCCATGAACATTCTGACGCGGAAGGTATTTATCTCGTCTCTGCAATAGAAATCGAGTCCCTTGGGCGCACGGCTCGAGTCGTGAACACCCATGTAAAGTCCCTTGTCACCGGCAAGATAGAGCATAAACTGTGCCGAGAGCATATAGGGGAACATCATGTAGCCGCCCTGAGAAGGATATTCGGGATCGACCATATCGCGCTTGCGGCTCGCGTCCTCGACGATAAGTCCCTCGTTGTAGGACGAAACTATCGCGTCCTCACCGCCGTTGCGCTTCAGTCTTCCGCTTATCGCGATCGACGGGAAATCTATGTATTCGACCGCCTTATCGCTGTTGTTATCGACAGCAAGCTTCCAGACTATCGCCTCGCCGCCCTTTACGGATACGCGGACGGTGAAATCGGCAAAGCTATATTCGAGCACCATCGAATTTTCGCCCTGCGATACCTTCACCTCTGCGTCATTTATGTCGATAAAGCTCGCTTCGCCATTTTCGTCTCTGAGACGGATCGAAAAGAGCGGAAGACGGCTGTTTATAAGCTCTCTTCCGAGCTCAAGGCTTCCTATTGCCCGAAGATCCTCGGAAAATCCGAGCGTAAGCCCGTTTGCTTTCAAAAACATTTCAAAACCTCCTTGATTTTTCGTAAGATATGTGCTATAATAATCCTAAGATCGATTTTTTTGACCTTAGCAGTAATATTTCTGCCCATACCTTTAATGATATCATATAACCGAGGTGAAATCAATAGTTAAAATGGCGAAAATCGTGCAAAAAGGCTCTTTACCTCTTTTCTTCCCGTCCGCACCGAAAAGTCTCATCCGAGAATCCGAGGCTGTGGAGCTGCCCGACGGCGAAATAAGCTCACTGCATTTTCACAATGTCTGCGAGATCGGACTTTGCAGTGCGGGAAACGCGCTCTGGATAATCGAGGACGGAGTTTCGGCGATGCAGCCGGGAGACATCATAATAATACCGCCCGGGATACGCCATTACTCGCGAAGCGTTTCGGAGGTATGCAGATGCCGCTTTGTCTACTTCGATCCCGAGCTGCTTTTGAGCTCCTTCGATATCGGTATAAAAAAGCCGCTGCCGCGCAGCGCGGCGGGGATCGTCAAGGACGAGGAGCTTGCCGCCGTTTTGAGGTCGCTCATGAAGACCGACAATCCGCTCGAATCCGCGCTATGGTTCGCGCTCTACCTCGCAAAGCAGCCCGAAAACAGCTCTGACGACAGCAAACGTCCCGAGGGACGACTCTCCCCCGCGATAAATCGGATAATGCTCGACTATCCTCAGCCGCTGACAAATTCCGAGCTTGCCGCCGAATGCGGCTTTTGCACGAGCTGGTTCATAAAGGAATTCAAGCGGGAATATTCCAAGACTCCGATGGAATTTCTCACAGACTTCAGGATAAAGGTCGCCGCGCAGCTCCTGTCGGGCGGTCTGAGCATAACCGAGATATGCACGCGCACCGGCTTTAATTCGCCCTCGGACCTCTACCGAAACTTCCGAAAAAAGCATGGGATATCCCCCTCGGAATATCGGAAAAACGCAAAAAAACTCTTTGAAAGGACAAGCCCCGAGCTTGATTTACAGACATGAATTTCAAAAACGCAAAAAAAATATGGATATCCGCCGAGAGCGGGGTAAACTCCTATGCAAACTTCTTCGCAGAATTTGACCGCGCGGACAAGCTGCTCATCGCCTGTGACGGAAACTACTCGCTTTACATAAATGACAGCTTTGTCAGCCACGGACAGTTCCCCGGCTATGAGGATCTCGCCTTCTTCGACATTATCGACCTTGACGGTCTGACAAAGGAAGGCAAAAACACTCTCAAGGTGATCGCACATCACCCGGGCGAGGACACCTCGACCTACAGAAATCAGCCGCCCTTCGTGATCTTCGAGCTGTTCGACGGTGAGAGCTCGGTCTGTGCCTCGGGCGGGGAGACGCTCTGTCGGAGCGATCCCAATTACATATCGGGCGCAGAGGTCGGAAAGGTATCGGGACAGCTCGGCTTCACATTTGCCTATGATTCGACAAAACCCGAGACCGAGACTCATGCGGCTGTCCTCATGGGAAGCGGCGAGCTTTCAAAGCGTCCGATAGAAAAGCTCATCGTCGGAAAGCCCACGAACGGGCTTCTTACCCGCCTCGGAGGCTTCAGCGACCGTATCGCTTCGACCGTGCCGTCCGAGCTCATGCAGACTGCCGCGCTCGAGGTCAAAAACGTCTTCGGCGGCTACAGACTCCCGAGCGAAAACGGTGTCGAGCTCAAACGTCCCGAAAAAGCCGACGGCTGCTTTGCGCTGATCGATCTCGAGGCTGAGTCTGCGGGTATGCTGACGCTCGATATCGAGGTTGCCGAGGACTGCGACATATTCATCGGCTGGGGCGAGCATATCGCCGATCTCAGAGTGCGCACCTCCATCGGCTCACGCCGCTTTGCCGCGAAATACCACGCACACGCGGGACGAAACCGCTTTGAAAATCCCCTGCTCCGTCTCGGTCTGAGGTATCTTCAGCTCCACATCTATTCGGACTCCTGCAGAATATACAATGCCGGCATACGCCCGACCGATTACCCCCTGCCCGAGCCGAAGAAATGCCCTATCACCGATACACTGCACCAAAGAATATACGAGGTCTCGGTAAACACTCTGAGGCTCTGTATGCACGAGCATTACGAGGATTGCCCCTGGCGTGAGCAGGCACTCTACACGATGGATTCACGAAATCAGATGCTCTGCGGCTACCATGTCTTCGGCGAGACGCGCTTCGCGGCGGCTTCGCTGCGACTCATAGCGCATTCGCTCCGCGAGGACAATATGCTCGAGCTCTGCTCACCCGCGCGCGTTTCGATAACCATCCCCGCCTTTTCGGCGATATTCGTCGTGCAGCTCTGCGAATACCTCGAGCACGGCGGCGACAAAGCTACCGCTCTCGAGCTTCTGCCGACAGCCGAGCGCATATGCGAGGGCTTCGCCTCAAGGCTCGAAAACGGTCTTATCTCCTGCTTCGAGGAGCCGAAATATTGGAACTTCTACGAATGGCAGTCGGGACTCAACGAATCGCGCGAGCATGGCATAGGCTATGACGCTCCGCTGTCTGCGTTTGTATCGCTTGCATTTGATGCCATGTCGCGTCTCTGCTTTGCACTCGGAGCTGACGGCTCGAAATACACAAAGCTGCGTGACGAGATGAACAAAGCCGCCGAGGTCTTCTGGGACGAGGAAAGGGGCTGCTATGCGACCTACATAAGAGACGGAAAAAGGCTCCACTATTCCGAGCTTGCGAATTCGCTTCTGATCTGCTGCAAGGCGGCAACGGGCGAAAGGCTCGAACGCGCACTCGAGGCTCTGAAATCGAAGACTCTGCTTTACAACGGCGCGACGAGCTTTTGGGAGACGAGCGACGGAGAGTCGGCGTTCGGAAATGCCGGAAGTCTTTGTCACGGCTGGTCGGCAGTCCCCGCGTACATTTATCACATTCTCGCGAAATAATGCAAGAAAGTGTAAACTTTTCGCCAATGCTATAGACAAAGCGGGCGAAATGTAGTATAATTATACGGTAAAATATCATTCTTACAAGGAGAATCAACGTGAAAATTTCAGCAATGCCGCGCCGTCTGCTTGCAGGACTGCTCGCCCTTTTAATGGTGATCGGTCTCTTCACCGGCTGCGGAGTAACCACGAAGGCAATGTCCTTCGGAAAGGTAGATATC
This sequence comes from uncultured Lachnospiraceae bacterium, assembly GCA_964424855.1. Taxonomy (GTDB): domain Bacteria; phylum Bacillota; class Clostridia; order Oscillospirales; family CAG-272; genus Flemingiibacterium. The sequence goes on along the minus strand of CAYRKS010000135.1, from coordinate 871 downwards.
ACCGCGAATATCTACAGCTACTGGATGTGCAAGTACAAGGCGATGTATCTCTACAGTATGTTCGGCACGACCACCGACAACGCGCAGTACTGGTCGGCACAGATGACCGACACGATAACCGTCGGAGACTATCTCGGCGCGATGGCTGCCTCGCAGATCATGCAGAACGCGATCCTTCTCGGTCTGTTTGACGAATATCAGCTCACCGTCAGCAATGAAAAGCTCCGGGAGATAGACAATGCGATCTCCGAGAAGATCACCCAGGCGGGCAGCAAATCCGCTCTCAACTCGGCTCTCTCGCCCTACGGCATAAACTCGACCATGCTGAAGGATATATACATCGCAGAGGCAAAGATCTCGGCGGTACAGGACTATCTCTACGGCGAAAACGGTATCGAGGCGGCAACCGACACGGAGATCGAGGATTATTTCACCTCGAACTACTACCGCTGCAAGCACATCCTCATCCGCACCGATGTAAAGTACGAATACGATGAGAACGGCGAGCCGCTCGTAAACGATGAAGGCACCGCCTACAAGACCATCACCCTCACCGACGAGGAAAAGGAAGCTCAGAAGGCACTCGCCGCCGATCTCGAAAAGCGTGTTGCGGCAGGAGAGGATTTCGACGAGCTGGTACTCGAGTACAGCGAGGACACCGGAATGCAGCACTTTGAGGACGGCTACTACATCACCTCAGCCTGCACCTTCCTTCCGACCGAGATCACAAGCGCGGTCATGAAGCTGGCTCCCGGCGAGACCAAGACGGTAGAGACCTCCTACGGCATATCGATCGTCCGCCGCTACGAGCTCATAGACGGCGCGTACAACACCGAGCCCTACAAGTCCGAGCTGATCGGCGACATTGCCG
>CAYRKS010000134.1:884-5686 GCA_964424855.1 uncultured Lachnospiraceae bacterium | reverse complement strand
GGTGTTCATGATCAGTCCTCCTTCTATTCTGTGATATATCCGGTCAACGCACTTGCGGCGGCGGTGTGCGGAGAGGCGAGATAGACCTCGCTGTTGATGTGTCCCATACGTCCGACGAAGTTTCGGTTGGTGGTGGCGATACATCTCTCGCCCGCGGCGAGTATGCCCATGTAGCCGCCCAGGCACGGACCGCAGGTCGGAGTTGAAACGACCGCTCCCGCATCGATGAACGCCGTGTACCAGCCGCGCTCAACGCATTCGCGAAGTATTTGCATCGTTCCGGGAATGATTATGCAGCGAACACCGTCGGCGACCCTTTTGCCGTTAAGTATCTTGTACGCCGCCGCCATGTCCTCCATCCTTCCGTTGGTGCAGGAGCCGATTACCACCTGATCCACCCTTATGTCGTGAAGCTCGCTTGCGGGATGAGTGTTTTCGGGAAGGTGCGGACACGCTACCGTGGGAACTATGCTCGAAAGGTCGATATCTATTACACTATCGTAGACCGCATCGGGATCGGCTTCGTATACCCTCGGAGCGCGTTCGCTTCTGCCGTTGAGATATGCCATCGTCACATCGTCAACCGGGAAGATACCGTTCTTCGCACCCGCCTCGATAGCCATGTTGCATATGCAGAGCCGATCGTCCATCGAAAGTCCGTGTGCGCCCTCGCCCGTAAATTCCATACTCTTGTACAAGGCACCGTCAACGCCGATCCTTCCGATCAGCGTGAGGATCACATCCTTGCCGCTGCAATTTGACGCGAGCTTTCCGGTGAGATTTATCTTTATCGCGGACGGCACCTTGAACCATGCCATACCGGTCGCCATGCCCGCCGCCATATCGGTCGAGCCGACACCGGTCGAAAACGCACCGAGCGCACCGTAGGTGCAGGTGTGGCTGTCCGCACCGATTATGCAGTCGCCCGCGGTTACGATACCCTGCTCGGGAAGAAGCGCGTGCTCGATGCCCATTTTTCCGACATCGTAGAAGTGGCTGACGCAGTGCTCGCAGGCAAATTCGCGGCAGGTCTTGGACTGCTCGGCCGCCTTGATATCCTTGTTCGGGACAAAGTGATCAAGCACGATCGCGACCCGATCCTTGTCGAACACCGAAGCAAAGCCCGCCTTCTTGAATTCGTTTACCGCGACCGGCGTTGTGATATCGTTTCCGAGAACGATATCCAGCTTCGCGGATATCAGCTGTCCCGCTTCGATCCTCTCAAGCCCCGCGTGAGCCGCAAGGATCCTTTGTGTCATCGTCATTCCCATTTCAATTCTCTCCTTTTGTCATATTGTGGAAGGCACTCAGGAGTGCCTTAGTGCTCGCGGTGATAACGTCGGTATCGGTACCCGCGCCCCAATACATCCGACCGTCCTCTCGCTGAAGTCCGATATACGACGCGGCGACGCTTCGTGAGCCCTCGCCCTGCATACTGTGCTGGGTGAAGACCTGCAAGGTGTATTCCTCACCGGTAAAGGCGCAAAGCGCGTTGTTCACCGCACTCAGAGTACCGTTGCCCTCTGCCTCCATATCGGTCTCCTCACCGTCACGCAGGAAGGTGATGCTTATCTTTACGACATCATTCTCGCGCATGAAATCAAAATCGGTGATCTCAATCCCGCAGTCGAGATTCAGATAGCTTTCGGTGAAGATATCCAGAACCTCCTCAGGCTTGAGCTCCTTGTGCTCGTGATCCGAAATATTCTTGCACATATAGCTGAAAGCCTCGCGCATTTTTGCGGGGAGATTGTAGCCGAAGGTCTGCTCCATGAGATAGCCGATACCGCCCTTGCCCGACTGCGAATTCACGCGGATGACATCGGCATCGTAGGTGCGCCCGATATCCTTCGGGTCGATCGGGATGTAGGGAACGCTCCACTCGTGAAGCTTTTTCTTCGCTCTGTATTTCATGCCCTTGGCGATAGCGTCCTGATGTGAGCCCGAGAACGCGGCAAACACAAGTGCTCCGGCATAGGGAGCCCTCTCGTAAACGTGCATTCGAGTGCAGCTCTCGTAGACCTCGACCAGTCTCTTCATATCCGAGAGCTCGAGCTTCGGATCGACACCGTGCGAATACATATTCAGAGCCAGCGTTATGATGTCCACATTTCCGGTCCTCTCGCCGTTTCCGAAGAGCGTTCCCTCAACTCGATCGGCTCCCGCAAGAAGTGCCAGCTCGGTGTCGGCAACTCCCGTCCCTCGGTCATTGTGCGGATGGAGCGAGAGAGTGACGAACTCGCGGTACTTGAGATTTTCGCTCATGTAGGCTACCTGCGAAGCGTAGACGTGCGGCGAGCTCATCTCGACCGTAACGGGAAGGTTTATTATCACATTGTTCGTCTCGCTCGGCTCGAGTATATCGAGCACCGCATTGCAGACCTCAAGCGCGTATTCGGGTTCTGTTCCCGTGAAGGACTCGGGGGAGTATTCAAAGCGGAAATTTCCCTCGTATTCGCTTGCCAGCTGCTTTACCAGCCTTGCACCGTCTACCGCGATCTGCTTGATCTCCTCCTTGGACTTTTTGAAGACCTGCTCGCGCTGTGCAACGCTGACCGAATTGTAAAAGTGGATTATCGCGCTCGGTGCGCCCTTGCAGGCATCGAAGGTCTTGCGAATGATATGCTCACGGCACTGCGTCAGCACCTGAACCGTCACATCCTCGGGGATCATGTCGTTGTCGATGAGCGTGCGGAGAAATTCGTACTCGGTCTCGCTCGCCGCAGGGAAGCCGACCTCGATCTCCTTGAAGCCGACCTCAAGCAGCACCTTGAAATATTCCAGCTTTTCCTCGAGGCTCATCGGAATGACGAGGCTCTGATTTCCGTCGCGCATATCTACCGAGCACCAGACCGGCGGCTTTTCTATGTGATCCTTTTCGACCCAGCTGTTGTATTTTTTATCTACCGGGAAATATCCTATTCGGTATTTGCTTGCATCCATCATCTCTCAGTTCCCCTTCTCTGCGATTACTTCGACCTCGACCAAAGCTCCCTTCGGCAGCGATTTCACCGCAACACAGCTCCTTGCCGGCTTTTCGGTGAAATACTGTGCGTAGACCTCGTTGAATGCGGCGAAATCCGCCATGTCCGCAAGGAAGCACACCGTCTTGACCGCGTGCTCGAGCGAGCTTCCCGCCGCCTCCAAAACCGCCTTAAGATTCATGCAGACGCGGTGTGTCTGCTCTGTTATCGTTCCCTTGACCAATTCACCCGTCATCGGCTCAAGAGCTATCTGTCCCGAGGTGAAGATGAGGTCTCCGACTACCACCGCCTGAGAATAGGGTCCTATCGCCGCCGGCGCATTGCTTGTCTGTACTTTTCCCGTCATTTTTCTTGATCTCCTTTGTGATTATTTATACGATCTTGAAGCCTTCATTTCGTAAGGATTCGATTATCAAATTTACATGGTCATAATTCTTGGTTTCCATCTCAATGCGAAGGAAGCATCCGTTCACGCTCTCCGTGTTGCCCTTTTCATAGTGGACACCGGTCACATTTCCGCCGCAGTCGGCTATTATGCGTGAAATGTCCTTGAGCTGACCCGGCTTGTCGATAAGCTCTATAAGCAGGCTCGAGGAACGCCCCGATTTCAAAAGTCCTCTGTCGATCACGCGCGAAAGGCTCGTAACGTCGATGTTTCCGCCCGATACGACCGCAACGACTCGCTTGCCCTTCAGATCGAACTTGTCGAACATGACCGCCGCAACCGAGACCGCCCCGGCTCCCTCCGCGATCATCTTCTGCTTTTCGATCAGAGCAAGTATCGCGCTTGCGACCTCATCATCGCTCACAAGTGCGATCTCGTCCACATAGCTGTTTACCAGCTCGTAGGTGTTTTCGCCCGGCTTTTTGACCGCAATACCGTCCGCGATCGTCGAGACCGAGGGAAGGCATTCGATCTCACCGTCCTTTATCGAATTGTACATACTCGGCGCGCCCGCCGCCTGTACACCGTAGACCTTCACCGACGGGCGGATCTGCTTTACCGTGTAGGCTATGCCCGAAATCAGTCCGCCCCCGCCGATCGGAACGACTATTGCATCGATATTGTCGAGATCGTTCAGTATTTCGAGCGCGATCGTACCCTGACCCGCGATAACATTCTCATCGTCGAAGGGATGTACGAAGGTGTAGCCCTCGCTCTCCTTCAGCTCCAACGCCCTTTGATAGGCATCGTCATAGCAGCCCTCGACCAGACAAACCTCTGCGCCGTAGCCCTTCGTCGCCTCGACCTTCGAAATCGGAGCCGAATCGGGCAGGCAGATCAGCGATCTTATGCCGTTTTTGGTCGCGGCAAGCGCAACGCCCTGTGCGTGATTTCCCGCCGAGCAGGCGATAACGCCTCTCGCCTTCTCCTCATCCGACAGCATTGCGATCTTGTACGCCGAGCCTCTCACCTTGAAGGAGCCTGTGATCTGAAGATTTTCCGGCTTTAGGTAAAGCTCGCATTCTGGAGCTATTCCGTAGGCTCTGACAACGCCCGTCTCACGGATGATATTCTTCAGCACCTTCTGTGCTTCAAAAACCTTGTCTAGGGATAACATTTTTAATTCCGCCTTTCGTGTGATATTTCGGTTTGTATTTCGCTTTGAGAAAACAAAAACCCGTCTCAAAGCTTTTTTAATGCTTTGAGACGGGTATAAATTCAAAATATTTACACTCGCGGTACCACTCAAATTGCGGATACAAACACTCCGCCACCTCTTCGAAGTCAAATAACTTCTATGCACTGACGTAGCATACACGAAGTCCCCTACACACAGCTGCTTCAGGTCCCCGGCTCAGAAACGATGGGAATTC
>CAYRKS010000134.1:0-874 GCA_964424855.1 uncultured Lachnospiraceae bacterium | reverse complement strand
TCCGCCACCTCTTCGAAGTCGATCAACTTCTATGCACTTACGCAGCACACTCGGGAAACGCCTACTGGGTGTCAAAACCTTTGGGGCTTCCGGCTCAGAAGGGATGGGAAAGCTGCAGTCCTTTACCGGGATCGCACCATCCCCGGCTCTCTGTGAAATTCGTTGCGGTTTCCGTCTTCATCAACGCCTTTGGTTTTCGAAGTCAATTAACCTCTATGCACTTACGCAGCATACTCGAGTCGTCCTACACACGCAAACCGCTTCAGACTTCCGGCTCGGAAGGGAGAGGATCAAAGCTTTTGCACACCGATTCACACCAGCCATCGGCTCTCTGCAAATGCTACTTGCTATGTCCATTCTTCGTCATCGCTTTTGTGGCATCTATTATAGCACATCATTTTTTCGCTGTCAAGGGGTTACTTTGAAAATTCACATAAAATTCATATTTTTATTTTCATCCGCCGAAAATGGTAATAAAAGTATTATTTTGTCGAGCAATTGTCGAATTCCGCTTTTTTGAGATGAAAGTCCGAGATCACATTGTGCTATATGACGTTTTTGTTTTATTTTCTGTGTTTATTTTGTTTTCGAAAAATTATTTGTTTTTTAACATTTGATGTACGGCAAGAAATGTGAGAGCTGATTTTTTCGGCTCGGTTCGACGGATAAAAATCAAGTATTCCCTCTCACCCCACCTTCCAACCGATCGCCTGCTCTCTGGACTCGACGAAGCGGCGATAAATGTCGCCTTGTGCCATTAGGGCTTCGTGGGTTCCGCTTTGAACGATTTTGCCGCCGTCGATCACCAGAATGTTATCCGCATTGCGGACGGTTTTCAGGCGATGAGCTATCATCAGAATGGTCTTTTCTTTGG
>CAYRKS010000133.1:0-5698 GCA_964424855.1 uncultured Lachnospiraceae bacterium | reverse complement strand
CGGGATCGGCTCGCCCCAGTAACGCTGACGGTTGAACGCCCAGTCCTTCATCTTGTACTGAACGCCCTTCTCTCCAACGCCCTTTTCCGCGAGGAATTCGAGCATCTTCGCGATAGCTTCCTTCTTGGTCTTTATGCCGTTCAGAAATTCCGAGTTTACCATCTCGCCGTCTCCGGTGTAGGCTTCCTTCGAAATGTCGCCGCCCTTTATGACCTCGATGATGTCTATGCCGAACTTCTTGGCAAAGTCATAGTCGCGCTCGTCGTGCGCCGGTACAGCCATGATCGCACCGGTGCCGTAACCCATCATTACATAGTCCGAAATGTAGATCGGTATCTCCTTGCCGTTTGCGGGATTTATCGCCTTGATGCCCTCGATGCAAACTCCGGTTTTGTCCTTGACAAGCTGCGTGCGCTCAAACTCGGTCTTCTTCGCACACTCGGTCTTGTATGCCTCGAGCGCGTCTGTGTTAGAAATATCAGACTGATACTTATCAATGACCGGATGCTCGGGTGCTATTACCATAAATGTAACGCCGAACATCGTGTCGGGACGGGTCGTGTATATGCGAAGCTTTTCGCCAAGCTTGCTTCCGTCACTCTTTACCAGCTCAAACTCGGCAAACGCTCCCTCCGAGCGTCCGATCCAGTTCTCCTGCTGAAGCTTTACATTCGGCAGATAATCTACCTTTTCGAGGCCCGAGAGCAGCTTGTCCGCATACTCGGTTATGCGCAGATACCAGACATCCTTCGACTTCTGAATTATGTCGCTGTGGCAGATGTCGCACTTTCCGCCCTGAGAATCCTCGTTCGAGAGAACGACCTTGCAGGACGGGCAGTAGTTGACCAGAGTCTTTGCGCGGAATACCAGTCCCGCGTCAAACATCTTGCGGAATATCCACTGAGTCCACTTGTAATAGCTCTCCTCGGTCGTGTCGATTACTCTCGACCAGTCGAACGAAAAGCCGACACGGCGCAGCTGCGAGGTGAATTTCGCAATGTTCATGTCCGTGACCTTGCGCGGATGTATGCCCGTCTTTATCGCATAGTTCTCGGTGGGCAGTCCGTAAGCGTCAAAGCCGATCGGGAAAAGCACATTGTAGCCCTGCATCCTGCGCTTTCTCGAAACGACCTCGAGTCCCGAATATGCCTTTATGTGTCCGACGTGCATTCCCGCACCCGACGGATAGGGGAATTCGACCAGACCGTAAAACTTCGGCTTGGAGTGATCCTCGGTAGCCTTGAATACGCCGGTCTCCTCCCATTTGTCCTGCCACTTCTTTTCAGCGGCTCTGAAATCATACTTCATTGTTTTGACCATTCCTTTCGAATCGATCGGCAGTCCCCAAAACAAAGGTCTCGGGACTGCTGTCGCTGTTGTCCTTTTGTGTTGTTTATAAATCCCACGCTCCGATATGGGTCAGTGACCTCGGCAAACGCCGCACACTCATTCCTCTACCAGAAGCTCGCTGATGTCTACAGCCTCGGCGTCGCTCCAAAGCTTTTCAAGCTTAAAGAAATCGCGGTTCTCGCGGTTCATTATGTGTACCATTACCGTACCAAAGTCGAGTACTACCCACTGCCCCTCACTAAAGCCGTCGATCCTTAACGGAGCGACGCCGCGTAGAGAGAGCTTGTACTCCGCCTCGCCGGCAAGAGCCTTTATGTTCGTATTCGAGGTTCCGCCGCAGATTATAAAATAATCCGCAATGATCGTCTGATCCGAAACCCGCAGAAGTCTTATGTCACGCGCTTTCTTGAGATCAAGCACGCGCACAAGCTCCTTCGCAAGCTCGATCGGCTCTGCATTTTCGAGCGAGGACAGCTCGGTTGTGTTGTTGTCCATTTGTTTTGTCCTTTCGTAAATTTTGTTTTCAACAGCTTTGTGGAAAGCTCGTCAGTTCAAAGCGATATTAAGCTCACCGCCATCGATCTCGTCTCCCGTCTTTATCTCGGGCTTGACCTCGACCGAGGCATCGTTCGGATCGGCAAGGTATACTCGGCAGAAGGTCGCCGAATCCTCATCGGTGAACGCCTGAGTCTTGTCGAACATCGCATCGGTGATCGGATCGCTGTAAACGTTGAAATAAGTGTTTATCATATCGAGCGTCGCCGCACGATTCATGCAGTAATACCATGCGCCGCTCTCGGTCTGAAGTGCCGCTCCGTGAAGCGTCATCATGGAAATGTTCTCCATGTCAACTCCGAGCAGCTCCTTGGCATAGAATATCACATCCGCCAGCGGCACATCGGTCGTAACATACTTCAGCACCTGCTCGGCAAGCTTCGATACCGTCGAAACGGTCAGATTCGCCTTGAGCTGCTTGAACAGCGCGGTCATGAAGAGCTTTTGCGCATCTATTCGCCCTATGTCCGCCTGAACATAGCCGCTTCTGAAGCGAACAAACATCTCCGCCTTCTCTCCGTCAAGCACCTGTACTCCCGGATCGAGATGGATATAAAGGTCCTGCTCCGGATCCTCGTAATCCATGCTGTACGGAACATCCATCGTAACTCCGCCTATCGCGTTTATTATACCGCGAAAGCCCTCGAGATTTACGTGCGCATAGCCGTCGATCTGTATGCAAAGGCTCTTTTCGAGCAGCTCGCACATTCCCGACATCCCCGCCTTCAAAAGCTCGTCCTGCGACAGCGACGGATCCTTTGAATAGGCTACCGAGCGCATGGTCTTCATAGCCGTGTTTATCCTTCCGCGCACCTGATCGATCTCGATGTAGGTGTCTCGCGGAAGCTGCATCACCGAAAGACTGCCCGCCTTGATGTTGAAGTTCACCAGCATTATAACGTCGGTGTTCCATGAGGCAGCGTCCCGCCCGACGACCAGAAAGTTAAAGCTCTCGGTGTCCCGCGCAAATACTCCCGCCGGTACCGAGCTTTCGGTCGTTGAACTGTCCGAAGGATCGTCCGCCGTAGTGTCATCGATAAACGGAGCGGTGTTCGCCGTATCTGCCCAAAACGGAATATCGGTGTCAACGGACGGTCGGTGCAGCTTCACAAATGCCGCCGTTCCGCATATAAGTGCTAAAACAAGGATTATCACGACCGCAAGAACCACCTTGAATATCGGCAGCCTGCGCTTTGTCGGATGTCTTTTTTGAAGGGTGTTATTGTTTTTCAAATTCTCTTTCCTCTAACAGAAAATTTCGAGCATTAACGGTGTTTCGATGTATCGGCACACCGTCCTCGATGAGGCCCCTTATAGTCATGTCAAATGAAATTATCAAGGTGTCGCGAAGCAGCTCGTCGAGCCGCCCCTCCTCCTTCGCCTCGGGATATCCGTTCCAAAAATGATCCCTGAGCTTTATGCAGTCATCAAATGTGCGAGTATCCTCAATGTAATCCGCAAGGTACAAAAGCTTCTCGCCGATAGTCATGTTCGCTTCGCCGGTCGTGTGATAATATACCGCACGATATATCGTATCGGTGAAAAATTCGCGGAATTTCCGACGTATTATCTCGCACGCGGTCTGTGCATGAAAAAGCTTCGGACTCATGAGATCGCTTTGGCTGTATACGATGTGATATTCTTCACAGAGCTTCAGCTGCTCGTCCAGACTCAGCGGCTTGGTGATGTCGTGAAGCAGAGCCGCCGCGCGAAGCTCGTATTCCTTTTCCGGAGCATATATCTCCGAAAGCTTCGTTATCTCACGCTCAACGCCGTAGGTGTGCCAAAGACGCTTTCCGCTTATATATTCCTTTATCTTCTCGCGAAGCTTGTCAAGGTTTTTTTCCTGTGCTTCGGTGATCATGGTTTCGATTTGCCCCTTTCTCAAAGCGCGGTTTATTTTGTGTGGGCTTTTTGCCCGTAGAGTCCCTTTTCTCGAATGTATTCGCAGACACCGCACGGCAGCAGCACATCATCCGCTCCCCTCGCCGTGATCCTCTCGCGAAGCTCGGTGGAGGAGACCTCAAGTGCCGGTGCTGCTATAAAATGTATTCTCGCCCCAAAGCGCGAACGATATTCGTCGGTCTTGCGCTTTATCAAAATGTCGGTCTCGGGATCGTTTTCACGCCGCTTCAGCACTATGTCCGCAAGAGCAAATATCTCCTCCGCTCGCCTCCATTCGTCAAGCGTCAGAAACATATCGCTCCCGACCAGCAGAAAAAGCTCATTTCCCGGTGCAAAATGCTCGAGCGTGTTTATCGTGTAGCTCTTGCCTCCGCGCGATATCTCAAAGTCCGAGATAACTATTCGCTCGTCACAGCCCTCAAAGGCTCTTTTTGCCATCTCAAGACGATCCTCAGCCGATGCTCCGAGTACCTCCGACTTGTGCGGCGGAAGTGCCGTCGGCATTATCAAAAGGCGGTCGAGCTCGAGCGATTCCAAAAAGCTCTTTGCCGCGAGAACGTGTCCCATATGGATCGGCGAAAATGTCCCGCCGTATATTCCGAGCTTCATTTTATCTCTCGAGAGTCCTCAGATCGATCGTCTTGTGATCGACAGATTCGCGGTAAAGCACGAATTTCGTACCGATAACCTGAACCACATCGGCATTCACTCTCTCGGCGATCTCATTCGCCGCTTCCTTCGCACTGTATTCGGAATTTTCAAGCACGCGCAACTTTATAAGCTCACGCGCCTCGAGCGCATTGCCTATCTGCTCGCACATATTGTCGCTGACTCCGCCCTTTCCGACCTGAAAGATCGTGTCGAGCTTCGATGCCATCGCGCGCAGTCCCGCGCGCTGTTTGCTGGTGAGCATATTTTTTCTCCTTTCTTACCTTATTTTGAAACGGCAGCCGCAAAAAGCTTCAAAAATTCGCGCATCGCACGTCCTCTGTGGCTTACCGCATTCTTTTCCTCGCCGCTCAGCTGAGCAAAGGTCTTTTGCAGCGGCTCGTACCAAAACAGCGGATCGTAGCCGAAGCCGTCGCTGCCCATCGGCTCGCGAAGTATCCTTCCCTCGCATACCCCGTCGGCGCAAAGCTCGCGCCCATCGGGAAATTCGCAGGTGATGACCGTTCTGAACCGTGCAGTCCGTTCGGCATCGGGAATATCGGAAAGCTCCGAAAGCAGCTTCGCATTGTTGCGCTCATCGTTTGCACCCTCGCCCGAATACCTCGCCGAATACACTCCCGGCGCACCGTTGAGCGCATCTACCTCGAGACCCGAATCGTCGGCGATACCGATGTACCCGAGCCTTGCCGGAACGAGTGCCTTTATCCGTGAATTTTCGGCAAAGCTATCTCCGTCCTCGATTATCTCCTCGTGAAATCCGATGTCGTCGAGTGACAGTACCTTTATATCAGACGAAATCTCCGACAAAAAAGTTTCAAGCTCGCGGATTTTTTTTCTGTTTCTTGAAGCAAGTACTATTTCCATAATAAATTTACAGCCCCGCCCTTTCGCAATTCTGTTTTTATTTTTTAAGTCTCATTCCTCGGTCTCAAAGAGCGCGTCAACAAAATCCTTCGCCTCAAATTCCTGCATATCGTCGTACTTCTCGCCGACTCCGATGAACTTGACCGGGATGTCAAGCTCCTTCTTTATCGAAAATACGATTCCGCCCTTCGCCGTTCCGTCGAGCTTCGTCAAAATAAGTCCCGTAATGTCTGCGGCGTGCTTGAATTCCTTAGCCTGCGAGACCGCGTTCTGACCGGTCGTAGCATCGAGAACGAGCAGTGTTTCGCGCGAAGCTCCGGGAAGCTCTCTTTCGATCACTCGATTTATCTTTGCA
>CAYRKS010000132.1:0-5707 GCA_964424855.1 uncultured Lachnospiraceae bacterium | reverse complement strand
CAGAATATCGCCCGCGAAAATGCGAAAGCCGCTCCCCTCGGTGAAATACTCGGCAGTTCCCTTTTTTACAAAAGCCAGGCTTCCGATCGGGCGCGGCAGTGTTCGAAAATCGTTCGAGTGATGTGGCGGATGCTTATAATCAACACAGCATAGCAGCTGCGGGAAATTTTTGTATGAGTCCATAATACCTCCGAATCATAGGATCGTACCATTTTTTAATATTATACACCCTTTTATTTTCTTTGTCAATATGCTATAATAAATATGTAAAAAATATTTTTATCGGAGGGATAAAATCATGAAATACAACAACAGAACCGCGCTTGTAACCGGCGCGGCGGACGGTGTGGGACGCGCGACCGCGCTCATGCTCGCAAAGCGCGGAGTAGATTTGGTGCTGTTCGATGTGAATGTTCCGCATCTTCGCGAGGTCGAAGCCGAGATCGCAAAGCTCGGACGCAGAGTTCTCGCACTCGAATGCGATATGGGAGATCAAGCTTCTATCGATACGGCTCTTTCGAAGGTGAGCGAGTTCGGAAAGATCGATATTTTGGTGAATAACGCCGCATTATGGCGAAATGAATACGGACCGTTTGTCGATACCGACCCCGAAAGCTGGAAACGCCGTTGGATGGTCAATGTTTGGGGACTTATGTATCTGACCCAAAAGCTCCTGCCGCCGATGCTCGAGCAGAAGTGGGGGCGCGTGATCAACGTTTCATCGGTCGCGGGTCGCTACGGCATAGCGAACATGGTCGATTATTCCACGACCAAGGGCGCGGTTCACTCCTTCACAAAGGCTCTCGCCAAGGAGACCAGTCCGCACAACGTCCTCGTCACCTCGATGTCGCCCGGAAATGTCGGGAACGGCGAAATGAGGCAGAACGAGCTTTCATATCTCGGGCGCGAATCGTCCTATGACGAGCAGGCGGAAATGATCTGCTTCCTCGCAAGTGAAAACGCAAGCTACTGCTCGGGACAGGATTTCCAGGTCGATGGCTGTCGAAAAAAGATGTAAATTCGTATAGATGCACAAAATCCCACACCAGCATTTCATCGGTGTGGGATTTTATTGACAAATCAGCCCTCGGTCGCGTTCAGATATTCCGACATATCGATCACAAGTCCGTCAGGAACGATCTCTATCGCCTGATCGACAGCCATTGCATCGATCGCGAAGCAAAGCTCACTTTGATCAAGCTCGGAGACCTTTGCGAAGAAAAGCTCGAGACTGCTGAGATCGTCGGAGATCGAGCCGATGACCGTCAAGCCGCTCTCGTCCGAATGATCGATGCTCCAACCGTTGTCGGTCTTGACGAATTTATCATCGGCAAAGCAGGAATATTTGTCATATGCCTCGTTTATCCTCGAAACGATCTCGGTCGCGACCGCGTTTTCGCTCGAAGCGAGGAGCATTTCGCTAACAGAATTCGAGCCGGTCGAGGCAAGCAGCTGAGATATCGAGGTGTTTTCTTCGGACATCAGCGCATCCTTTGTGAATTTCAGCCAAATATTTATGCCTTCCATCGAAACGCCCATTCCCTCGGATTCCGACTCGAGCAGTGCATAGAAATACTGATCGAGCAGCGACGAGCTTACAAATATTCCCTCATTCGGATCGCTTATGACATCGAGTGTAATTTCGCCCGAGCCGAGCAGCGCGAGAAGTTCGTTGCCGTAGGTGAAGCCGGGGTCGATCTCGTCCGAGCTTTCGGTCTCCGATTCATTCATCATCGCAAGGATGCCCGAAAGATCCAAGGTCATCTCGGTCAGTGTTTTGTCGCCCGAACGAATCGAATTTGCAAACATATATGCACAGTCAACCAAATTTCCATCGGCATTGGGCAGCTTGTAGGTGAAATCCACCGCAATCTGTGATCCAACCGCGGAATTGAGCTTTTCGTTCACGCCGTTCATGAGACCGAACGCCGCATCGATCCTCTCTGAAATTTTATTCCTGTCGTATATAACTGCGGTCTTGCTCTCATCGTCCCACTTGACCTCTTGATCGAACGCCTCGCCGAAAAATCTCACCGGAACGTAGGTTCGATCGAGATTTATGTAGGGCGAAACATCCATTTCGAGCGTTTTCCAGTCAGAATCGGGAGTGTCGCGGATGAGGAGCTGATTGTCACCGATCAAAAAGCTGATCGTGCGCCCGTTATTTTCGGCGGTCACGCGACCATCGTCCCAACCGACCGTGTAGCCCATCGCCTCCGCCATCGCGCGAAAAGGAACCATCGTGCGTGAGCTTGTAATCTCGGGCTTGGCATCGGCAAAATGTACGATATTTCCGTCAAGCTGCACGGAAATATCAGCCGCCGCAGTCGGAACGATCAGCGTTCCGACTGCCACGAGTGTGATCATAGTTTTAGAAAATCTGTTCATTATCTGTCCTCCGAAGCATTTTCGTGAGATAATTGTACCATAATTAGTTGTATAAAAATACGCAGGAAACGTGAATTTTTCCCGCGTATTTTGTAAATTATTTGCTCATCAGCTTGACCATGACCGCCTTCTGCGCGTGCAGACGGTTTTCAGCCTCTTCGAATATCTCATTTGCGTGAGCCTCGAAGACCTTTGCGGTGATCTCCTCACCGCGGTGAGCCGGAAGACAGTGCTGAACCATAGCGTCCTTTGCGGCAACATCGAGAACCGCGTCGTTGATCTGGTAGTCCTTGAAGATTACCTTGCGCTTTTCCGCCTCATCCTCCTGACCCATAGAAGCCCAAACATCGGTGAAAATGACATCCGCGCCCGATGCAGCCTCCAAAATATTGTCGGTAAGTACAAAATTTTCACCGTAAGGCTTTGCAAAATCGAGAACCTGAGCGTCGGGCGAATATGCCTTCGGGCAAGCCGCCGCGACCTTCATTCCGACCGTCAGACCGCCGACGATGAGCGAGTTCGCCATGTTGTTTCCGTCGCCGATGTAGCACATCTTCAGACCGTCGAAGCCGCCCTTGAACTCGCGGATCGTCTGAAGGTCTGCCAGAACCTGACAGGGATGGCAGTAATCGGTAAGTCCGTTGATGATCGGAATGTCGGCGTATTCCGCGAGATCCTCGACCTCCTTCTGAGCGAAGGTGCGGATCATGATTCCGTCAAGATAACGCGAAAGCACGCGCGCCGTGTCCTCGATCGGCTCGCCGCGTCCGATCTGAAGATCGCGCGACGAGAGGAAAAGTGCCTGTCCGCCGAGCTGATACATTCCGGTCTCGAACGAAACGCGAGTGCGAGTCGATGCCTTCTGGAAGATCATTCCGAGCGTTTTTCCGGCGAGATGCTTGTGCTCGATGCCGTTCTTGAGCTCATATTTGAGCTGAGATGCGAGATTCAGTATATCGATGATGTCTTCCTTCGAAAGGTCAGCCATTTTCAAAAGATCGTTTTTCATGCAATTTTCTCCCTATTAAATAAATGTTTGGGTAAATATCGGAATCATTTCAGAATATTCGACAGAATTTCGATTCCGCGCTCAAGCTCCGCATCGCTTATGACCAGCGGCGGAAGAAGTCGGATAACATCCTTTCCCGCGGTCAGCACTAAAAGTCCCGCATCCGCGCATTTGTGAAGGATGTCCTTCGGCGGCTCGGTAACTTGAATGCCGAGCATCATTCCCTTTCCGCGGATCGAGACCACCTTCGAAAGGCTCTTTTCAATCAGCTTTTCGCGGATAAATTCGCCCTTGCGGTTGATCTCAGCCAAAAATTCGGGCTTCGAAACTCGATCGACCACCTCGTTCGCGCCTGCGCAAACAACCGGATTTCCTCCGAAGGTCGAGCCGTGCATACCCGCAGTCAGCGTGTCTTCGACCTTTTCGCCCGCGAGGAACGCGCCGATCGGCAGACCGCCGCCGAGTCCCTTCGCAAGCGTAAGGATGTCGGGCTTCACGCCGAAATGCTCGAAGCCGAAAAAGCGTCCCGTGCGTCCGACTCCGGTCTGAACCTCGTCGAATATAAGCAGAATATCGCGCTCGTCGCAGAGCTTTTTCAGTGCTTTTACATAATCGGTGTCGAGAACATTCACACCGCCCTCGCCCTGTATCGGCTCTGCCATGACCGCGCAAACATCGTCGGTCAGTGCCGCCTCGAGTGCGGAGAGATCGTTAGCTTCAACATACTTGAACCCCTCGGTGAAGGGATAGAAATAATTGTGGAAGACCTCCTGACCGGTCGCGGCAAGCGTCGTGACCGTGCGTCCGTGGAAGGAATTCACGAGCGTGATTATCGTTGCACGTCCGTTTCCGTATTTGTCGAACGAGTACTTTCTCGCGAGCTTTATCGCGCCCTCGTTCGCCTCCGCGCCCGAATTTCCGAAGAATACGCGCTTGAGTCCCGAGAGCTTCACGAGCTTTTCGGCGAGCCTGACGGCTTGGTCGCAGTAAAAACAGTTCGACATATGCTGTATCGACGAAAGCTGCTCGATCACCGCGCGTATCCAGTCCTCATCGCACCAGCCGAGCGAGTTTACACCGATACCGCTCGTAAAATCGATGTATTCGAGTCCGTCCGCATCGACCATCGTTGCGGACTTTCCACCGACCGGAACGATCTCGAGCCGACCGTAGGTCTGCATCATATATTCCTTGTCGAGCGAAATTATTTCGTTTTTATTCATGATATTTCCTCCGCCGATGTTTATTTTTTGAACAGAGTGCCGACACCCTGATCCGAAAGCATCTCGACGAGTATCGAATGCGGTATGCGTCCATCGAGGATGACCGTGTGACCGATCCCGCCGAGCACCGCGTCAACGCAGCACTGAACCTTCGGGATCATGCCGCCCGAGATTATTCCCTGCTCGATCAGACCGTCGATCTCGTCAACGCGGATCTCGGGAATGAGCGTAGCTTCATCGTGCG
This sequence comes from uncultured Lachnospiraceae bacterium, assembly GCA_964424855.1. GTDB lineage: Bacteria > Bacillota > Clostridia > Oscillospirales > CAG-272 > Flemingiibacterium. The sequence continues at coordinate 843 of CAYRKS010000132.1, read as the reverse complement.
GGTCGCGCATGACTCCGAGCGTGTCGGTCAGAAGCATGAGGTTCTGCGCACCGAGCGCGACCGCGATCTTGCAGGCGGCAGTGTCAGCGTTGATGTTGTATACCGCGCTGTCACCGTCGCCGCAGGCGATAGTCGAAACGACCGGAATGTAGCCCTTTTCGATGTTGTCGCGGATTATCGAGGCATCGACCTCGCATATCTCGCCGACGTTTCCGTAGTCAACGTCGCCGCCGAGCTTCTTCGCCTTGATCATTCCGCCGTCGATACCCGAAAGTCCGACCGCGCGTCCGCCGATCTGCTCGATCTTGTTGACCAGATCCTTGTTGGTCTTTCCGGCAAGCACCATCTGAACGATGTCGATCGTCTCGTCATCGGTGTAACGCAGACCGTTGATGAACTTCGATTCCTTGCCGATCTTCTTGAGCATTCCCGATATCTCGGGACCGCCGCCGTGAACGAGAACGACATTTATTCCGACCAGCTTGAGCAGTACGATGTCCGAAATGACCGCGTTTTTAAGCTCCTCGTTGACCATTGCGTTTCCGCCGTATTTTACAACGACCGTGCGTCCCGAATATTTCTGTATGTAAGGCAGTGCCTGTATGAGCACCGCTGCCTTGTCTTGATTTGTAACATTCATAGCTTTATACCTTTCTCACCGCACAAAAACGGTCGAGCTGAACAATTTGCGATAGAATCTAATTTTGAGTGTGCAAGCTCCGACGCTATCACATCGGAACTCAGCGAAGTAGGAAAACTCCCACAACCTCGCCAATTTCAACGCGGTCGGCTCTGCCAAATCGCGGTCGTTGACCGCGATAGCGGAGGAAATCGACTGAGTCG
>CAYRKS010000131.1:4331-5758 GCA_964424855.1 uncultured Lachnospiraceae bacterium | reverse complement strand
GAGACTCGGGAGATAAGGTCGAAGCGACCGAGCTTTCGAGCTGGCAGAGCTACACGATAATTCGTTCTGATACTGACTCAGAGGGAACGCAGGGGGCAATAAAGCTGCGAAAGGGTATTGCCGAAGCGACCGGAGTCGAGCTTCCGCTTACCACCGACTTTGTAAAGCGCGGCGAGGAGATTCCGAGCGGAACTCTCGAGATACTCGTGGGAGTGACGAATCGTCCCGAGTCGGAAGCCGAGGCGGAACTGCTCAACGCCGACTGGGAGATCGAGTTCAAAAACGAGCGTCTGGCGATCCGCGCAAGCAGTGAGGCGGCGGTGTCCGAGGCGGTCGAATGGTATCTCGACGGCTTTGTCGATAAGTCGGGAATAAAGGTTCCGACCGAGCTTTATCGTGTCGATGGCAATTATCCGTGGAAGAATATCACGATAGGCGGCACGAGTCTTTCGGATTTCAAGATCGAAGCCGATGACCCCGAGCTTTCGGCGGCACTGATCGCGGATATAACCAAACGTTGCGGAAGGGCTCCTGTGAGCAGCGGAGAAAGAACCATCAGCATAGTACATTCCGAGTCGATCGAGGATTTTGCCGCAGCAGTAACGCTTGACGGCGGCAATGTCACTGCGGCGACAAATTATCTTGACCTTAAGGAGGCATTTGATTTACTCATGGCAGCAATTGAAAATCGCGAGAGCGATAGCATCGAGACCATCGATTCGAAGCGTTACGTCGAGGTCGCGGATTTTAACGCTGGTGCGAGCAAGCTTGCAGAGGTGAACAAGCTCGCAGATGACCGCATTGCCGAGATACGCGCTTCGAAGTCGGACTACACGGTCGGCGAGGGCGGAACGATATACTACATATCGAACAGCGGAAACGATTTCAACGACGGAAAGTCCGAAAAGAGCGCGAAGGCGACCCCGACCGCACTCGACAAGGTATTAAAGGCGGGAGATGTCGTTCTCTTTGAGCGCGGCGGACTCTGGCGCGATTATTTCAAGACGGTATCGGGAGTCACTTACTCGGCATACGGCGAGGGTGACAAGCCGATGATCTACGCTTCGCCCGAAAACGGAGCGGACGCTTCGAAGTGGACTCTGCTCGAGGGCACCGAAAACATCTGGGTATATGCGACCGAAATGATGGATGTCGGAAACATAATCTTCAACGAGGGAGAGCTTTACGGCTACAAGGCGGTTCCTTATTACAGAGACGGAAAGTTCTGGGCATCCGATGTATTCGAGTTTGACATTGTTAAGGACCTTGACTGCGATCTCAAGTTCTTCAGCAAGGCGGACAGTCTTTTCAGCAAAAACACTGTTCCGGTCAGCGACACCAAGAATGTCGGCGAGATATATCTGCGCTGTGACGAGGGAAATCCGGGCGAGCTTTACGATTCGATCGAAGTTCTCATCCGCCGCAAC
>CAYRKS010000131.1:0-4321 GCA_964424855.1 uncultured Lachnospiraceae bacterium | reverse complement strand
AGCAGCGCTGCGCACGATGCGCCCATCAGTCCCTAGGTCTTGCCGGTGACAATGTTATTATTGACAACCTCTGCGTAAAATATGTGGGCGCACACGGTATCGGCGGCGGAACGGTCGGAAATGTAACGATCCGAAACTGCGAGATCGGCTGGATCGGCGGAGGCGTTCAGTATTACACGCCCGACAAGAATTCGGTAACGCGCTACGGAAACGGTATCGAGATCTACGGCGGCTGTGACAGCTACACCATCGAGAACTGCTATGTCTACGACTGCTACGATGCAGGCATAACTCATCAGTATCAGAAGGGCGGCACCAACGCGATAACCGAGAACAATGTCACCTACAAAAACAATGTCATCGAACGCTGTGCCTACAACATCGAGTACTTCATGGGCATGGTCGAGGAGGGCGACGCGGATCGCATAATGAACAATGTCCTGATAACCGACAACATTCTGCGTGACGCTGGCAAGAGCTTCGGCGCGCGCGACCATTCTGTACACATCATGGGCTGGGGACACCGCAACGAGGCATACAACTTCGTGATCGAGAACAATATCTTCTCCAATGCCGAAAACCGCATTTACTACATCGGCGCGGGTGAGGAGAGCTGGCTCCCGACCTTCAGAAACAACACCTACATCCAGAAATTCGGCGGACGCTTCGCACTCTACGGAGTTCTCGGAAGCATGACCGAATCGAGCTACGATCAGGATTTTGAGACCAAGCTCACAGAGATCACCGGCGAGACCGGAGCGAAGATATACTATCTCAGCCGCATAAGCGAATAAGGCTCACGGGCAAAGCATAAAAACGTAAGGAACTCCCGCAGCGAATGCCGCGGGAGTTCAATTATAGCATAAAGTAATGTCGAGGCGTGAAAATTCCTCGGCATTTTTTCCGAAATCTGAAAATACCTATTGCAAAACGGCGGGATTTGTGCTATAATGGTATGTAGACATTAAGGAATAAATCGAAAACAAATTTGCAGGAGGCATATTTTGAAAATCGGATTTGACAACGAAAAATATCTGAAAATGCAGTCGGAGCATATCAACGAGCGCATTGCGAAATTCGGCGGAAAGCTTTACCTCGAGTTTGGCGGAAAGCTCTTTGACGATTACCACGCTTCGCGCGTTCTTCCCGGCTTCAAGCCTGACAGCAAGCTTCAAATGCTTTTGCAGCTCAAGGACAAGGCGGAGATCGTTATCGCGATAAATGCCTTTGACATTGAAAAAAACAAGGTTCGCGGAGACCTCGGCATAACCTACGATCTCGATGTGCTTCGTCTCATCGATGCCTTCCGCGACATAGGACTTTATGTCGGAAGTGTCGTGCTCAACCGCTTTGAGCAGCAGCCTGCGGCGGTCGCCTTCCAGAAAAAGCTCGAGGATTTGGGTATAAAGGTTTATCGTCACTATCCCATTGCCGGATATCCTTCCGATGTTGCTCGGATCGTCAGCGATGACGGCTACGGACGCAATGAATACATAGAGACCACACGCGAGCTGGTCATCGTCACCGCACCCGGCCCGGGAAGCGGAAAAATGGCGACCTGTCTTTCGCAACTCTACCACGAAAACAAGCGCGGAGTCAAGGCGGGCTATGCGAAGTTCGAGACCTTCCCGATCTGGAACCTCCCGCTCAAGCATCCGGTCAACATCGCATACGAGGCGGCGACCGCCGATCTCGGGGATGTGAACATGATCGATCCCTTCCACCTTGACGCATACGGCACCACTGCGGTGAACTACAACCGCGATGTCGAGATATTCCCGGTGCTTAACGCAATGCTCGAGCAGATACTCGGAGTTTCGCCCTACAAGTCCCCGACGGATATGGGCGTGAACATGGCAGGCAACTGCATAATCGACGACGAAGCGGTCTGCGATGCCTCGAAGAAGGAGATAATCCGCAGATATTATGCCGCACTTTGCGATGTGAAGAAGGGAAAAGCAAATCATGAGCTTGTCTACAAGATCGAGCTTTTGATGAAGCAGGTAGGCATATCTCCCGAATATCGTCCTGTTATCGCCCCTGCTGTCGAGAAGGAAAATCAGACCGAAGCACCGGCTGCGGCTATCGAGCTTCCTGACGGAAAGATAATAACCGGAAAGACCTCGGAGCTTCTGGGAGCTTCATCGGCATTGCTTTTGAATTCACTCAAATATCTTGCCGGTATTCCGGACGGTCATACGCTGATCTCGCACTCGATAATCGAGCCGATATCGCATCTCAAGGTCGATCATCTGGGAAATCAGAATCCCCGTCTGCACATCGATGAGCTGCTGATCGCGCTTTCGATCTGCACGCTGACCTCTCCCGAGGCAGAGCTGGCTATGGAGCAGCTCGACAAGCTGAGCGGCTGCGATGCGCATTCGACGGTAATACTCTCGGATCGTGATGTGAACACCTTCAAGCAGCTCGGCGTAAATCTCACCTGTGAGCCAAAGTACGAAACAAAGCGACTTTACAACAGATAAAATCAACACGGCGAAGCACTCTTATGAGCGGCTTCGCCGTGTCTTTTGTTTTATGCTTTGATCGTGTGAAAGGATTTGTCTTCGGGATCTTTTATGCTTTGTAATCACTTCGGTAGCCGTAAGGCTTTGTTCAGATAGTCAGAGCTTTTCCGACCTCGAGGTCGTATTCCTTGCCGTTCCAGAAGACCTTTCCGCCGGGGATATCGGCAGAGACGGTGAGGACATTGTTTTCAAGATCGACCTTGACGATACCGTCTCCGACCGGAACCTTACCGTGGAGTGTCGAATATTTTCCGGGATTGGGTCTGACCTCGAAGGTCTTCGAGCCGATCGAGGTGGGCTTTACGCCGAGGCAATAGCGTCCGAGAAGGTATATGGGTCCGCTTCCCCATGCGTGGCAGAGCGACTTTCCGTATTTCGAGCCGTACATTGCGTAGTGCTTGATGCCGCTGTCATTGGGATCGTACTGCTCCCAGATGGTGGTCGCACCGAGCTTCAGCATACCGCCCCAGTAGGAGTCGAGCATATCCTGCGCGTACTCGATATGACCGAGCTTGCAGAGAGCCATCAGCTCGTAAAGCTCGAAGTAGGGAGTGGTGATCTTGGTGATCGAAGCATTTTCGAGTACGGTCTTTACAAGCAGCTCGGCGGTGTCATGATCGACGAAATCGTAGAGGATCGAGAAGATCGCGGCATGGCGTGTGACATTGCGCTTGCCCGAGGTGAAGGAGTCAATGAACGCCTGCTTTTCGTCATCCCAGAATTTTTCGTTTATAAGCGACTTGAGCTTGTCGGCGCGCTCCCTGAATATCGCGGTATCTCCGTTTATGACCTCGGTGAGCTGAGCCATTGCGTTGTGAGCCTGCCAGAGGAGTATCTGCTCTGCACAGACCGGACCGTCCTTGTCTATTTCCGACCAGTCGATGAATATCCAGTCGCCGGGACGTGCCGCAACGAGACCGTTTTCGTCGAGTCTGGATACTATGAAGTCATAGAGAGCCCTTGCGCGGGGGTAGATGAACTTGATGAACTCGGTGTCGCCGGTCGTGAAATAGTACTCGGCGGTGCCGATTATAAGGAGCGCGGAATAATCGTTTATGCGGTTCGAATGCTCGAGGATCGGCGGCTTTCCGTAAAGCGCGGTGATCGTTCTGCGGTTGAGCGCACGGTCGGCGAAGAGATAATCGTTTACCATATAGGACTGATAAGCGTCACCCGACCAGCACCAGCGGTCGCGCTTTATTCCGTCGAGCAGAAATTCGCGGCTGTTCAGGTGGAAGGTGTAGCAGCAGATGTCGAAGATCTTCTTGACATTCGGATCGTCGCAGGAGAAGTCAGCCTTGTATTCCTCGTGAAGCAGCTCGAGCTGTGCCTTTACATCCGAGGCTTCACCAGTGAGAGTTACATAGCGGAAGGCGCGAGGAACGAGCGAATGCTCTCCCGCCTCGACTTTTTCGAAAATTATCGCGTTGTCGGGATCGGTCGCTTCTTCGATCGATTCGCCGTAGATCGCGGTGAGCGGAGCATCGGCGGTGAATTCGAGCTTTGCGAAAAGCTCCTTTCCGAAGTCGTAGGTTGTGCCGAGCTGATTCTTTTTTGCCGATATCGGCTTTACCTCGGTGTATTCGAAGGGGAAGACCTCAACATTATCATCTGCAGAGGTGTAAGCCGGCTCATCTCCTGCATTGTAATCGTATATAACAGTTCCGGGAGAGCATTTCCAGCTTCTGTCCGAAATTATCTGATCGGATTCGCAGTAGATCGCGGGGAGACCGTCAAGCTTTATCGCAACGACCTCGATATTGTGTTCACCCTGCTTGACTTCGATCTTCTCA
>CAYRKS010000130.1:1639-5780 GCA_964424855.1 uncultured Lachnospiraceae bacterium | reverse complement strand
CGAGCGTATGACCTTTTCCTCGGGAAATATCCGCTTCGTGATATTTCCCGAGGTTATTTATTTTACGATGCTTTTGAGAACAAAGCAGAGGGGAAGCTTGAAATACCGATATTTCAAGCGGAATTTTGAAGCTTGTCGCGGTCGCTTACCGCTGTAAGTCTTGCCAACCGCCTTATAAAAACAAGAAAGGAAGAATCATAAAAAATGAAAAATATCCTTTTCGAATTGCTTCACTCGATATTAGATAAAGCCGATAAAAGCGGCGGCTCCAAGCTGCTCACCTCGCCCTCGGACGGAAAATTTGAGTACACCTCGGTAGAAGCCGACGCGGTGAATGCTTTCGCGCTTCGACTTTGGTCGGGCTGTAAAAGGGAGGGCGAGAACACGCTGATCTCGCCGTTCTCGATACTTTTCGCGCTCGGAATGACGCTTGAGGGCGCAAGAGGTGAGACTCTTTCGCAGCTCGAGCGGGCGATCGGTCTCGATCGCGAACGCCTTTCGCAAACGCTCGGCTCGATATGCGCAACGCTCGACTCGGCAAGGGAGAACGGCGCGAGTCTCAAGGCTGCCGATGCGATCTGGCTTCGCGACCATGAATTCAGCGCGGATGAGGACTTCCTCGCGCGGGTCTCGGAAAAATACGCCGCCGAGATATATTCCGCGCCCTTCGATGCCTCAACGCTGTCGGACATCAACCGTTGGGTCGAAAAAGCCACCGACGGGATGATAAAGGAGCTTATCGACAGGCTTTCGCCCGAGGCGGTGATGTGCCTTGTCAGCTCTGTAGCCTTCGACTGCGAATGGGCGCAGGTCTACGAAAAGCACAATGTGATCGACGGAAAATTCAGCTCGGCTGACGGCAGGGTATCGAAGGTCAAGCTGATGTGCTCGAGCGAGGGCAAATACATATCTGGAGACAGCTTCACCGGGTTCATAAAGCCATACAAATGCGGCGGCATAGCCTTTGCCGCGCTTTTGCCGAAGGAGGGGACAAGCACCTCGGAGCTGATCTCCTCGCTTGACGGAGAGAGTCTGACACGAATATTGTCGTATCCAGAATATGACGTGAGCGTCGAGGCGAAAATGCCGCGCTTTAAGTGCGAATCGAGCCTTGAGCTTTCGGAGATACTCGGCTCGCTCGGTGTGATCGATGCCTTTGACCGATATCACGCAGACCTTTCGGGAATCGGCAGCTCTCCGCTCGGAAAGCTGTACATAAGCCGAATCCTGCATAAGACCTTTATAGAGGCGGCGGAGCGGGGAACTCGAGCCGGAGCGGCGACCTCGGTCGAGCTTGCGGCGGGAGCCCTTTTGCTCGAGAGAAGGGTCTGCGAGGTGACGCTCGACCGCCCGTTCGTGTATATTATTTTCGAGACTCGTGACAGTATTCCGCTGTTTTTAGGCAGTATCGAGACGCTTTGCTGATTTTGATAGTTTATTTACAGAATCTTATTGCGGTATACATTCTTTTGCGATATAATAATTATATTTACGTTTGAAAGGAATGACAAAATGGAAGAGAAAATTTCAAGGACTGCTCCCGATCCGCTCGGGACGGAGCCGATCGGAAGACTGCTTTTCAAGCTTGCGGTTCCGACGGTGATCGCACAGCTGGTCAATATGCTCTACAACATCGTTGACCGCATTTACATCGGTCACATGGAGGGCGACGGAGAGCTTGCGCTCACCGGAGTCGGAGTTTGTCTGCCGATAATAATGATAGTTTCGGCGTTTGCGGCATTCGTATCCTCGGGCGGTGCGCCTCGCGCCTCGATCTCGCTCGGAAAGGGCGACCGCGACACTGCGGAAAAGCTGCTCGGCGGCTGCTTCACGATGCAGATCGCGATATCGCTTGTTTTGACGGTGGTCATCGCGATATTCGGGCGCGATCTCCTGCTCTGCTTCGGTGCGAGTGAGAACACGATCGGCTACGCGGTAGATTATATGAACATCTACATAATCGGAACGATATTCGTCGAGCTGACCCTCGGAATGAATGCCTTCATAACCGCGCAGGGCTTTGCAAAGGTCGGAATGCTGACCGTAATGCTCGGTGCGGTGGCAAATCTTATCCTCGACCCGATATTCATTTACGGCTTTGACATGGGCGTTAGAGGCGCGGCACTCGCTACCGTCATATCCCAGGCGATCTCCTGCGTTTGGGTCATAGCCTTCCTCTCGGGAAAGAAGACGCATCTTTGCCTGAAGCGCGAGAATTTCTTCTGCTCGGCAAGGCTGATACTCCCCTGTGTCGCGCTCGGCTCTGCGGCGTTCATAATGCAGGCGAGCGAGAGCGTTATTTCGGTCTGCTTCAACTCGTCGCTCCTCAAATACGGCGGTGATACGGCGGTCGGAGCAATGACGATACTTTCGAGCGTCATGCAGTTCGCAATGCTCCCGCTTCAGGGCATCGCGCAGGGCGCACAGCCGATAACCAGCTTCAACTACGGTGCGAAGAACGCCGATCGTGTGAAAAAGAGCTTCAAGCTCCTGCTCACCGTCTGCCTCATCTACTCGATCTGCCTGTGGGCATTGATAATGCTTTTCCCGTCCGCATTTGCACAGCTCTTCAACGACGGAACCGAGCTTATCGACTTCACGGCGAACGCGCTGAGGATATACTGCGGAGTGATCTTCATCTTCGGCATACAGATAGCCTGCCAGATGACCTTCGTTTCGATCGGAAACGCGCCCTGCTCGATAATAGTCGCCGTAGTGCGAAAGTTCGTACTGCTCATACCGATGATCTACATCCTGCCGCACATTTTCGAGGATCAGACGATGGCGGTATATCTCGCAGAGCCGGTTAGCGACATCATTGCCGTCACCTTTACGGCGATACTTTTCAGCTCGAGGTTCGGAAAGTCTCTTAAGCAGCTCGAGCGCGAGAAAAACGCCCGTAAATTATAACATTTTTTCGTCTATCCTGTTAAAATCCGATAATACTCTTGACAAAGCCGTTTTTCTGTGCTATAATATAGATGTGTACGAGAGTACGCAGAGCTTCCGAAGGATATTCGCCGGACGCTTATTCGACAATCATATATTTTCCGGTGTTTATCAGTTAATGTGAAAGGCATGGCACGGTGTATGAAAACAAATGTTCCGCATAACATCCTGACCATCTCAGAGATGACAAAACGACCGAGCAAAATGAGCGCAGAGGTCATAGACATTGACAACATGATCCTCGACGAGGAGCTGATCAAAAAGCTTCGCGCGAGCAAGAGTATGTTCAATAAGTCTACATACGTACAAATCCTTTGCGGCGGCATCCGCTACAACGTCGAGGGGGTCGATCGAATGAAAAACGGGAAATATCGCATCACCCTGATCTCACCTCAGTTTTTTGCCACATTGAACGGCTATATCGGAAAGCCGGTCAGCCTTGTTAAGCTGGCGGCGATTTCATGAATCAAATCGGCAGGAGCGAGGTTCTCGCTCCTGCTTTTTTGGATATTTGATTATTTTACGAAGGGAAACAAAATAAATGGATGAAAATATCATTCTCCCTAGCGCGGAAGGTAACGTCGAGGAGACTGCCGAGCAGCCGCTGATCGAATTTTGCGGCGTGACAAAGCGTTACGGCTCGAAGACCGTACTTGATGAGCTGTCATTTTCGCTCGATCGCGGACGGATAGTCGGTCTGCTCGGTCCGAACGGCTCGGGAAAGACCACGATAATAAAGCTGATAAACGGGCTTTTGTCCCCGAACGCGGGCGAGATATCCATTCTCGGCGAAAAGCCGGGCTTAAAAAGCGCGGAATTTATCTCATATCTACCCGAGCGCAGCTTTCTTTCAAAGGGAGATCGGGTATGTGATGTTATAGACTTTTTCGCCGATATATACCGCGATTTTGACCGCGCAAAGGCAGAGGAGCTGACCATGCGTCTGAGGCTCGATCCGAGAGCGCGCATACGGACACTTTCAAAGGGAAGCATCGAAAGACTTGAGCTCATTCTTGTGATGAGTCGAAATGCCATGCTTTATATCCTCGATGAGCCGTTCGGCGGAGTCGATCCGGCGGCGCGTGAGCAGATACTCGATATGATAATCTCGGGCTACTGCGGAAACGGCTCGATACTGATCTCGACTCATCTTATAGCCGATGTCGAGCGAATGCTCGATGATGTTATCTTC
>CAYRKS010000130.1:0-1629 GCA_964424855.1 uncultured Lachnospiraceae bacterium | reverse complement strand
GGAAAGGTCGCGCTCTGCGCCTCGGTCGAGCTTCTTAAGAAAAATCACGGTAAAACGGTCGATGAGCTGTTCCGCGAGCTTTACCGCGAATGACAGCGGCTTCGCAGTTAAAACTCAGCTCCAAAGGGGAGCAGAAAGGAAGCCCTCGGTTATTTTTGAGGGCGGTTTCAAAAAATATGCTTGGAAAATTACTTAAACATGAGTTCAGGGCGACCTCGGGGGCGATGCTGATCGTTTGGCTGGGGCTTGTCGCCGTGTCGGGGCTTTCGCTGCTCGTCGGACTCATATATGATATATTGGATGTCGATATGCTTTTGCCGATCTTATCGCTGCCCTTGTTTTTCCTGATCGCTGTGGCGGCGGTCGTCACGGTGTATGTTTTGATCATACGCAGATTTTATACCAATGTCTACGGCGACGAGGGCTATCTCACGCTGACCCTTCCGGTGAGCCGCGGGACGATACTCATGTCGAAGCTGATCTGCTCGACGGTTTGGCTGATAAGCACCTATGTGCTTTTGCTTCTGACCTTCATGATATTTATGATCGGTGTCAACGGAAGCTTTTTCGAGATGCTCTCTGTATTTGACGACGCATTTTCCGATATCATCGCCTTTTTCGATATTCCCGCGCCGCTTGCGGTGATCGAGTTGATAATTTTTGCAATCATAACGCCGATCATGTCGGTGCTTATGCTCTATGCGTCGATCTCGATAGGACAGCTTTTTTCAAAGCACCGCTTTGTCGGTGCGCTCCTCGGATATCTCGGAGTGAGCTTTGCAAAGCGGCTTGCGAACGGCTGCTTCTCGGCGATAATGGGAGTTAAGGAGCTGCTCAACCGTTGGGGCTACCATATTATAAGCAGCATCTATTCCCCCTACATGGGTGTCGCACCTTACAAAAATGTCGGCTATCCGAGCGGCTTTGAGGTGCAGATGATCCTGCTCTCGTATTTCGTGATGCTGGCGGTGTTTACCCTTCTTCTCGGCTTTTTTACCTCGTTCATGATGAAAAAGGCGGTAAATCTTCAGTAAATATTCTTTATAAAGCGTTCCCCCGCACATTACTTTGGAATGTGCGGGGGATTTTCCTTGCATTTTTGTATAACCTCCGATCGAAGAGTCAAGAATACTGACGAGCCGAAGAGATCGGCTTTCCCGGATTTATGAAAGGCTGGTATTACACATGGAAAAGAATTTGAAGAAAAAATCGATCAACACGATGATCTACCTTCTGCTTGCGGCGATGCTCGTCTGCATGGTGTTCGTCTCGGTCTACACTGTCGCGTCAAAGCGGGAGCGCGGAGCGAAAACCGACGAGCAGAGGCTCGAAAGCAGCAGCTCGAGCGGCGAAAATAAGACCGACAAGCCGTCCGAAAGGGTGGATACCGAGAAAAAGCTCGACAGCGAGACGCTTACCGACGAAAAAAAGGGAGTGAACGCGGTCGATAGCGATGCCGCGCAGGTCGATGCGCTCCCGGCAAACGAAGCCGATGAAGAGCCGAGCTCGGCGGCGGAGCATTATTTCGTGCTTCCGGTGAGCGGCTTTGTCTCGAAGAGCTTTGAGGTCGAGGTTCCGGTCTGGTCGGCAACGATGAACGATTACCGTGCGCACACCGGAGCGGATATC
>CAYRKS010000129.1:0-5830 GCA_964424855.1 uncultured Lachnospiraceae bacterium | reverse complement strand
GAAACTGTCAAGGCAATGCGCAAGGACGTTCTCGCGAAGTGCTACGGCGGCGATATCACCCGAAAGAAGAAGCTGCTCGAAAAGCAGAAGGAGGGCAAGAAGAAGATGCGCCAGCTCGGAAGCGTCGAGGTCTCGCCCGAGGCATTCATGGCGGTTCTGAAGCTCGACGCCGAGTCGTGACGAGAGCCGTTTGACAGCAGCTTCGGAAAGGTACGATCAGCAAATGAACAAGAAACCACTCGGACTTTATATCCATATCCCATTTTGCAAATCCAAATGCGCCTACTGCGACTTTTATTCGATGTCGGGTGCGACCGAGGAAAATATGCAGAGATATGTCGATGCACTGCTTTTGCAGATGCAGGACTACTCGAAGGCGGCAAAGCACTACAATGTTGACAGCGTATTCATCGGTGGCGGAACGCCGACCGCGCTGTCGGTCAAATGCCTTTCGGAGGTGATCGACGGAGTTTACCGCTGGTTCGGAGTCGCGAAAAACGCCGAATTCACGCTTGAGGCAAATCCCGCGACAGTCAGTGCCGCGTCGCTCTCGAAATACCGCCGCGCCGGAGTGAACCGTCTGAGTCTCGGTCTTCAGAGTGCGGATGACGAGGAGCTTACCGCGCTCTCGCGAGTACACACCCGCGCGGAATTCGAGGCGAGCTATTTTGCCGCGCGAAAGGCGAAGTTTGAAAACATAAATGTTGACATAATGTACGGTATACCGATGCAGACCGCCGAAAGCTTTACGCACACGCTCGACTATCTCACCTCGCTCTCGCCCGAGCATATATCGATGTACGGACTCAAGATTGAGGAGGGCACACCCTTTGACCTTCGCCGCGATTCGCTCATACTTCCCGACGAAGACACCGAGGCGGATATGTACTTCGATGCCATACAATATCTCGAGGCAAAGGGCTATCGCCACTACGAGATATCCAACTTCGCGCGTCCGGGCTATGAGTGCAAGCACAATTTGAAATACTGGAACTGTGACGAATACCTCGGACTCGGCTGTGCCGCGCATTCCTATTTCGCAAACACGCGCTTCTCCTTCAAGCGAAACATGGGGCTTTACGCCGACGCTATGGAGGCGGACATCGAGGGCGGCGGAATGATGACCGATGACGGAACATCGATAACACACGAGCAGTTCAAAGCCGCCGAGCTGGTCGATGAGATGTACACCGTCGCACCCGAGGAGCGGATCGGCGAATATATAATGCTGCGTCTGCGACTCGCCGACGGAATATCGTCTGCGGAGTTCAGCCGACGCTTCGGACTGAATTTCGATGCTATATACGGCAGAAGACTCGGTATATACATCGACAACGGCTTTATGACCTTTGACGGCGACCGCTATGCTCTGACCGCCAAGGGAATGTTCGTAAGCAACTACATCCTCTCGAACATTCTCGATTTTGACGAGGACAGCCATATAATCGGCAGCGTCTGCGACGGCAGCGACAAATAACACGGCTTTTTGAAAATTGAAAGGACAGATATCATGGAAAAGGAATTTTTGAAGGCTCTCGAGGGGATACTCTCGATCCCGAGCGTTGCGATCGACGGCGACGAAAAATATCCCTTCGGCACAGAATGCGCAAAGGCACTCGATTATATGCTGACGCTTTGCGAGAGCTTCGGCTTCAGAACCAAGCGTTGCTCGAATCTGCTCGGCTGGGCAGAGATCGGAGAGGGCGATGAGCTTGTCGGTATACTTGCCCATCTCGATGTCGTTCCCGAGGGCAACGGCTGGGACTATCCGGCGTTCGGCATGACCGAGGTCGAGGACAAGCTGTACGGACGCGGTATATCCGACGACAAGGGGCCCGCGATGATGTGCGTTTTCGCGATAAAAAAGCTGCTCGACTCGGGCAAAAGGCTCGATCGCCGCATACGCATAATCTTCGGTCTCACCGAGGAGCGCGGCGAATGGATCGATATGCAGTACTACAAGGAGCATGAGGAGCTGCCGACCTTCGGCTTTACGCCCGATGCCTCCTTCCCCGCAGTCTACGGCGAAAAGGGCATACTCGTTATGAACCTTTCGATGCCGCTTTGCGGCTCGGGGATCGATTCGATCTCTGGCGGTCAGGCACACAACATGGTTGCGGATCACTGCAAAGCTATGATCGGCGAAAAGGAATACATCGCCGAGGGAAAATCCGCGCACGGAAGCCTTCCGCACAAGGGCGAGAATGCGATACTCAAGCTCATGTCCCGACTTGATTCCGAAGCTCCCGGCAAGCTCTCGCGCTTCATCGTCGAAAAATTCGGAAGCACCTGCGACGGAAGTCTCATCGGCTGTGCGCTTTCGGACGAGCAGAGCGGCGCACTCACGCTCAATGTCGGAGTCATCGGAGTCGAGGGTGACAAGGTTGTCGTGACCATAGATATCCGCTATCCGGTAACGATGAAGGGTGACGATATCGCCGCGATAATAAAGCGCGAATGCGCTCCCTACGGTGTCGATGCGGCTGTCGAAAGCGACAGCAAACCGGTCTACATGGACAAGAACGGTCCGGTCATAACCTCTCTCACCGAGGTATATCGTGCGGTAACGGGTGACACGACCGAGGCATTTGTAATGGGCGGCGGCACCTATGCCAGAGCCATGCCGAACATCGTCGCCTTCGGTCCGCTTTTCCCTCAGAGTCCCGAGACTGAGCATCAGAAAAACGAATATATGCTGATAAAGGACATAGAAACCGCAAGAAGGATATACGAGCTTGCGCTCGAAAAGCTTGCCCGCAAGTGATTGAAGCTCCCGCCCCTCCAAAGCCGAGGGCGGGAGCTTTTTGCGAATATTTTAATAACATTCGAATATTTTATTGACAAAGCACCGTTTTTATGCTATAATACCCTTGATCATCGATTTATTTTCGAAAGGTGGACATGCTTATGCCAAAATACCATTTGATGGATCGTCAAGCCGAAACGCTCCTCGAATTTGAAAACGACCGTCCCGCGATACTTCCGAGACCGAGTGCAGACGGTCTGTCCTTCCTCGGCTGGAACAAATACCCGTCGCTCCATTACGGATATATGAGCTGCACCTCAAACCGCGAGCTGACGCTCCACGCGATTTATACCGATTCCCCCGCGTATATCATAGAATCGCATTTCAGAGGCGACCGAGACGATTATATCGGAAAACGCTGTCAGTTCAGACGCTATGTTCTCGAGATATATCTCGAAAACGC
Source organism: uncultured Lachnospiraceae bacterium (assembly GCA_964424855.1). Classification (GTDB taxonomy): domain Bacteria; phylum Bacillota; class Clostridia; order Oscillospirales; family CAG-272; genus Flemingiibacterium. The sequence goes on along the minus strand of CAYRKS010000129.1, from coordinate 2,621 downwards.
GAATGTCTCCTCGGGCAGCTTCAAGCTAAAAAACTGCAACAATATCCTATATTACATCGGAAGCATCCCCGAAGACGGAATAGCCGCCGATATCAAAACCGACACGCACGGCGCGGCATATGCCTATGAGGGACAGATAAACACCTCCGAGCTTTCGATAAGCTGGACGAGCCGCGAAATTATCGAAGCACAATCCGAGCGAAAAAAGCTGCTAACCATAATGCTCGCCTTTTCCGAATGGGACATGGGCTACGGCGAGATAGAACGCCGAACGAGCGATGACATAATCGCGCCGGATCGAATGTTCAGCGCGTCTGCCGATGACAAGAGGGCATATGTGAGCGCGAATTTTTACAACGGAATAATAAACGAAGAAGCTATCGAGTACGACAGCAGCAATGTCGGTATTTATTCGTCCGAGTCAGAGGCAAATGCTTCGGTCGAAAATGACGGCGAGCTTCTCGCGAGATTTGCCGTTTTCTCGGATGCGCACGTCGGAGTTCGCTATAACTGGAAAAGCTACGACTGGCTTCACGGGATATTCGCCCACCTCGAAAAGCTGCACGACGAAAAGCCGCTCGATTTTGTCCTACAGCTCGGCGACAACATAGACAACGGCTACAAGGACAGCTACAGACCCGACTACGAGTGCTATCTCGAGCATATAAGCTCGCTAAGTATCTGCGCCCCCGAAAATCCCATCGAGGGCAGAGCCGAAGGCAGGATACCCTGCTATGAAATGCAAGGAAACCACGACACCTCGCTCGACACGAGATTTTTCCGTGAAAAGCTCTGGTTCGTCGAGAGAGAAAACGGCAAAAAGACCGCCTTCATCTCAATATTCACCGACTACGGCGGATATCCCGCGGTAAATTTCAGTGCGGCGAACGATTACACGAGCTATCGCTCCTACGGAATATTAAACGATGAAACGCTGAAAAAAGCCGAGGAGAACATGAAAATAGCCAAGGAATGCGGTGCTTCGCAGATAATCCTATGCAACCACTTCGGCATATCTCAGGACATCGGCGGTCCGATCCTCCCCGAGACCGGACTCGGACGGCTCGAGCAGCTCTGCAATCAATATGGGATAAAGCTTTACCTGAACGGTCACGAGCACAATCCGCGCTTCGAGCTTATGCGATACCACGACATATACGACTACGATGTCTCAATGGCAAAGGACAAATATGCCGTCATTGAGCTTCGCGAGGGTTCGATCAAAACCGCGATCTACAATACCGACGGCAATGCTCTCAGCCGCATCGATGTAATAAAGCTCTGAATAAAAACGCTCTGCCCTGCGAATTTTTCGCAGGGCAGATTTATCAACAGCTATGTGGAAAGCTTCTTTCGCAGTCGGCGGTTATTCGGTTTTCTCGCCGAATGAAAAGCTCAAAGCTCCGACGGCATTTCTGCCCTCGACCGAGATCGTATATATCCCATCGGACACCGCCGTGACCGAAAAGCCTTCGAGTCCGCCGCCGCTTCCCGAGTAAAGCTCCAGGGTATCCGAGGCTATGACTATGTAAAATTCGCCTTTTTCGACCGAAAGCTCTACGGAGATATCATCTCCGGCTTTAAGCTCATATTCAGCCGAAAGCCTGCTGTTGAGTTTTTTTGCATCGATCGAATAGCGTTCGGGATTTTTTATCTCGGAATATTCCGAGCTGCCGCAGGCAGACAGTATCAGTAAAACGGCAAAAAGAACCGCAAAAAGCCGTTTCATTTTCAAGTAAAATCGATCTCGTACTTAACGCCGTGCGAATAGAGCACTCCGGTAGTGAGTCGGAGCTTGAGTATTATGCAGCTGCGATCGTCAAAATTGCAGTGACCGTTGTCAATCCAGCTCGAAAAGGCGCGGCGAAGCTTTTCAAAAAGCGCGGAATTTTCGGGATCCTTTACCCATCCGAGTGAAACACCGATCGCCTGTGAGCTGAACCAATCGCCGCAGACCGCACAGGAGGCGTTTTTTGCAAGCTGCTTCATCTTTCCCGAAGAAGCGTTGGTTATTACATAAAAAGCACCGTTTTCGTAATATGCGTTCACGTTGCGGACGGTCGGAAAATAGCCGTCCAGCGTTGCCAGCGGCAGCAGTGTGTCCTTACCGAAGCGTTCACGGAGTATCGCTTCAAGCTCGCTTGTAAGTTTTTGCATGATTATGACCATTCCTTTCGGATAAAGCTGTAAAAAGCTTTTTTCGGCGTGATAATTCGTTACAATTACAGTATACCATAACCTGCGCAATTTGTCAAGTATTTTTTGGAAGTTTTTTCAATCAATTTCCATTTTTTCGAGAAAAATAATACTTTTCAGAAAAATCGAGCAATAAAAATCGAAAAAACGAACATTATTTTCAAAACAATCGAATTTCCCACACAAAAAAGTCCGAAGGGATTTTATCCTTCGGACTCGGTATTAAAATTCGATTGCAGGCTTTCGAGCTGAAATATCGGTACAACGTCGCTCGATCAAAAGCGTTTTTCATCCGATCGGTTCAAAATCCTGCGCACCGTGCTTGCAGAGCGGGCAGATGAAATCCGCGGGAAGCTCCTCGCCCTCGTATACATATCCGCAGACCTTGCAGACCCAGCCCTTCTTGCCCTCGGTCTCGGGGCGCG
>CAYRKS010000128.1:0-5838 GCA_964424855.1 uncultured Lachnospiraceae bacterium | reverse complement strand
GGGGAACACCTTTTAAGGAAAGGTGTTCCCCTCCCCCTGCACCCCCACCCTTCACCAAACCTTTTTATACGGTTTAGGGTTACTACAGTGGGATAGACTGTGTGAACACCGTTGAGGGGAAGATGTTCCGCTATTCTCGTCCTTCGGTTTTTATTGACAGTGGAGAATAACACCTTTTAAGGAAAGGTGTTCCCCTCCCCCCTGCACCCCCACCCTTCACCAAACCTTTTTATACGGTTTAGGGTTATTACAGTGGGATTGGTTGTGCGAACGCCTTTGAGGGGAAGTTTTCTCGCCCAATATCCCCACCCTTCACCAAACCTTTTTATACGGGTTTGGAGTTACTACAGTGGAGATTGATTGTGGGAACACCTTTAAGGGGGAAGGTATTCGCTCCGCGCTTATGCAAACAGTCTTTTACGCGGCGAAGGAGGGAGGCACTTTGCTTAAAAAGTGTCTCCCTCCCGTTTCGATCTCCCCACCGCCTCTGAAGCTTCAGAGGCGGATTTGAAACAGTGCTTTGGGGAAAGCGGGGGATCGAGCTTATTATTTATTCTTATTGTCGCCTCTGAGCTCGACTCTTCTGATCTTACCGCTGATGGTCTTGGGGAGCTCATCGAGGAATTCGACTATTCTGGGGTACTTATAGGGTGCGGTATGGGTCTTGACGTAGTTCTGGATCTCCTTCTTCAGAGCGTCATCGCCGGTCTTACCCTTGACAAGGACGATCGAAGCCTTAACGACCTGACCTCTGATCTCATCGGGAGCGGCAGTGATCGCGCACTCGAGGACGTAAGGCAGCTCCATGATAACGCTTTCAATCTCGAACGGACCGATGCGGTAGCCGCTCGACTTGATAAGGTCATCGATACGACCGACATACCAGAAGTAGCCGTCCTCATCGACCCATGCGGTGTCACCGGTGTGATACCAGCCGTCGTGCCATGCCTCTTTGGTCTTTTCTTCATTATTATAATAGCCGAGATAGAGACCGCAGGGGATGCCGTGCTGGGTATTGATGCAGATCTCGCCGGTTTCGCCGACCGAAGCGATAGTTCCGTCGGGTCTGAGAACCGCGACATCATAGAGCGGGCTGGGACGACCCATCGAGCCGGGCTTGGGAGTCATTCCGACGAAGTTTCCGAGGCTGAGAGTGGTCTCGGTCTGACCGAAGCCCTCCATGAGCTTAAGACCGGTAGCGTTATAGAACTGCTGGAATACCTCGGGGTTGAGAGCCTCACCGGCGGTGTTTGCATACTTCAGGCTCGAGAGGTCGTACTTGGAGAGATCCTCCTTGATGAAGAAGCGGTACATCGTGGGCGGAGCGCAGAAGGTTGTGATGTTATACTTAGCGAAGAGGGGAAGGATATCGTGTGCGTCGAAGCGGTCGAAGTCGTAGGTGAATACCGCTGCCTCGCAGAGCCACTGACCGTAGAGCTTGCCCCAGAGAGCCTTGCCCCAGCCGGTATCGGAGATGGTGAAGTGGATACCGTCGGGATCGACATTGTGCCAATACTTCGCGGTGATGAAGTGACCGAGCGCGTACTTATAGCTGTGAGCCGCGATCTTGGGATATCCGGTCGTTCCGGAGGTGAAGAACATGAGCATGGGATCGTCGCCGCAGGCGGTGTCGCTCGTTCTGGGGAAGGAATCGGAGAACTTTTCGATCTCGGAGTTGAAATCGCCCCAGCCCTCGCGCTTGGTATCGTTCTTGACCGAGACGAGGATCTTGGTCTTGAGCGTGGGAGACTTTTCGGCGGCAAGGTCGATCTGATGAGCAACATCACCGTCGGCGGTGGCAACGACAGCCGTTACGCCGGCAGCGTTGAAGCGGTATTCGAAGTCGTGATCGACGAGCTGATTGGTCGCGGGGATGATGACCGCGCCGAGCTTATGGAGCGCGACGATCGTGAACCAGAACTGATAATGACGCTTGAGAACGACCATAACGCGGTCGCCCTTCTTGATGCCGAGCGATTTGAAATAATTCGCGGTCATCGAGGAGTAGCGCGAGATATCTCCGAAGGTGAAGCGGTTCTCGGTCTTATCCGCCGAGAGGTGGAGCATTGCGAGCTTGTCGGGAGCTTTTTCGGCGATAGCGTCAACGACATCATAGCCGAAGTTAAAGTGATTTTCACCCTTGAAGCTGATGCCCGAGAGGACTCCGTGATCGTCAAGAGTCGTGCTGATGAAATTCTCCCAGACCGCACCTGTGCTGACATCGGAATATACCTTGGGCTGCTTTTCGATCGTCGGAGCGTGATATTCATAAGCCTTGCCCTGAGCGTTGATGACAACGGCGAGAAATTCGCAGTCGCCCTCCCACGCGATCATTCCGTGAGGTGTACCCGAGTTGTAATAGATCGAATCGCCCTCGCCGATGACCTCGATGTGATCGTCGATCTGAACCTTGAGCTTGCCCTTTAAGATGTAGTCGAACTCCTGACCCTCATGAGTCGAGAGCTTGATCGGAGCTTCGGCGGTCGCCGCATCGTATTTTGCGGTGACGACGAAGGGCTCTGTTACCTTGTTTTTGAAAAGCGGTGCAAGGTTTTCGTAACGGAAGCCCTGTCTGCGGACTATCGGCAGACCCTCGCCGCGCTTGGTTATCGAGAAGGACGAAAGTGTCGGGCTGGAGCCCTTGAGAATATCGGTGACATCCACTCCGAATGCCTGTGCGCACTTGTAGATAAACGTAAAGCTGAAATCGCTTTCGCCCGATTCGAGCAGCTCGTAATCGCTCTCCGAAACATCGGTGCGCTTCGCCATCTCGGCTGCGGAAAAGCCCATTATCTCGCGAAGAGCCTTTATACGCTGTGCGACCTCGAGAATTTTGTTGTCCATTGTTAGTTACCTCCGTTATTTTTTTGATTTTACCGAATTTTATTTTTGAGAACAAAAAATCCGTCTCAAAGATGATCTTTGAGACGGAAGAAGCTTCCGCGGTACCACTCAAATTGCAGGTCAGCTTACACTGACTGCCCCTTTAGGCTCGAACAAGCCCTTCGCCTTGACGCGGCGCAACGCGGCAGCTTACTGTCTTTTGCTTCAGCTCCGGACTCGGAAGGGATGGGCCTTTTGGAAATCAATGCTCATCGGCTCGCAGCTTACACCGACTCTCTGGGGAGATTCATTCCGACCGTCTTCGTCACAGTCTTTATGTAAAGTATTATATCACCGAAAAATCGATTTGTCAATAGGTATCCGCGTGATTTAATATTTTGTTTACAATTGCACTTATTCGGCGATGACCGCGATGATACCGGTGTTTCCGAGGAGCGATACCTCAAAGCCCTTGTCGGTCGCTTTGCACTCGCCGCCCGAGACGTTTATAAAACGCTCGAAGCTTCCGCTCGAAAGCGTGATCTCCGTCGTTCTTTCCTCGGGAGTATGGTTGAGCGCGAGGATGAGACGGTGGTTCTCGAGCTTGTGCTCGGTTATGCCGATGTAGGGAGAGCCGGATTTTGCGATCTTTTCGGGATTCCTGAAGCCGAGAGCCTCATAGAAGCGATAATAGGGGACGGCATTCTCGCCGCTGATGACTCCGTTGTGGCAGGAGGCATTGAGCTCGATCGGGAACGCCGAGAAGAATATCTCGCCCTCACCGAGCTTGTATTTCGTGAACGCCGGACGACCCTCCTGATCTGCGGCGAGTATCTCTGCGCCGACCGCTTCGAGCTTGAGCTTGAAATTGGTCCAGAAGCGGAATTCATCGTCTCCGAGCTTTACTGCGGCATCGCGGACACGGCGGCTACGAGTTTCGACGCGAACTCCGGTGATCTCCTCGAACGGGGAGAGCAGAGCGTCGTTTATCGAGAGATAGAGCTTTGCGCCCTTCTTCACGCGCTCGATCAGCTCGAGCATTGTGTGACGGCGGATCGCCGAATCGCCCGAGATCGCGGGGATTATGTACGCCGAAGCCTCGGGGATTGCATCGTTCTGCCATGCGAAGGTTATGTCAAGCCCAGCCTGCTTTGCGAGGATGAAGCTGCCGTAGGCGGCTCCCCAGCAGTCCTGACCCTCGGAGAGTATGCAGACCGCATCGGTAATGCGTCTCGGGAGAGCTTCGAACTCGAAGGAATCCACAAAATTTGTGAAGGCGGTCATTTCCTCGAGAACGGGCTTCTTTGAGCCGTCGATCCTGAAGAGACCGAGCTGTCTTTCGACCGCATTCCAGTCGTAGGGAGTGTGCTCAAGCTCGGACTGCTCGTTTGCGCACCACCAGACAAAGCCGCGCAGATCGTGCGCCCACGCCGAGAACATAGCCGCGCGGATGTAATCTCCCGCGACTCGCTCGCTCGAGATCATCGGACCGAGCGTTCCCGCCTCCTCGACGAACGCCGGGATACCGCCGAGCGATTCGTACATGACCGTCTCTGCGGTCGAGTGGAGGACGGTCTTCATCTCGTTGATCGGATCGGTGTCACAGTGAGGCGTGAAGATCGGGTAGGGATGAGTGCAGAGAATATCGAGAAATTCTCTCTGATCGGCGGGAGTCCATGCGCCGTTCGGATTAAGACCGTGCATTCCCGAGACGACCGGATGTACATTGTCCTCGAGCTTTATAGCCGCCGATATGTGCGAAGCCCAGAGATTTGCCGCGTCACGTCCGACTCCCTGCATACAGTTGCACTCGTTTCCGAGATCCCATGCGGCGATCGCGGGATGAGACTTAAAGCGTTTTACCATGTAGCGGACAAAGCGGGTCTGCCAGCTTATGACCATCGGGTCGGTAAGAAGTCCGCGTCCCGCAAATGCCTCGGGCATGAACATTCTGCCGCTCATCCATCCGGTGACGAGACCGACGATGAGCTTTATTCCGTATTTTTCGGCGGTGTCGAGGAAGAATTCAAAGCGGTCGAGCATTATCGGATCGAGTCCCGCGCGCCCCTCCTCGGTGTGGGGGAGCGGTTCCTCGCCGATGCGAAGCTCGCGCTCGGTGCTTCCGCCGCTGCGGTGCATACGGAGCGGCTGAAAATCGCTCCAGAGAGGGAACATTCTTATGACCTTGATGTTTGCCTCGGAGAGACGCTTGAGGTCGGAGTCAACGACCTCGGCGTTCCAGTCGTGCCACATATTCGTTCCGGCGTGAGATGCCCAATAATTGCAGCCGGTGAAAAATTTCCCCGACTCGAAGAGCTTTTGGTTTTCTTTCATGATATCGTTCCTTTCAAATCAAAGAATTGCTCAAAAAATTGCGTATTTAAGAACCTTCAAACAATATATTTACGAATATATTATAGCATATTAAGCGGTCGCTGTCAATAAAAAATAAAAAATTACTCAAAACTACTTGAAATTTTCTCATCCGTGTGCTATAATATCTATAATCATTTGTTGCTACGAAAGGAATCATCATGGACAGCATAATCAAAACTGCTCCGGCTGTATTTGCGGTCGGAGAAAACTATCAGATAATGGTCGAGGTTTCCTGCCAAACCCTTATGTGGGTCAAGGTTGGAAACGAGGAGTATTTTGACGATTCGAACGGAATCATCCGCTCTGCCGTTACCACTCATCGTATCATCGTTCCGAAGGAGGAGCTTGACGCGGCGGGCGGCTATACACTCTGCGCTCGAAAGATCGTCCTCCGCAAGCCCTATTTCCCGATAACCGAGGATGAGGTCGATAAATACTACGACTTCCGTCCGATAAAGTCGGGACGCATCACGGCGTATCAGATCGCGGACGCTCACAATATGGTTAAGGCTCCGGTCGAGGCGTGCAAGGCATTTGAGGCTAAATACGGAGAGATCGATCTTCTCATAATGAACGGTGACGTTCCGGATCACAGCGGACGGATCGAAAACTTCCACAATATCTACATGATCGCCGCTG
>CAYRKS010000127.1:0-5848 GCA_964424855.1 uncultured Lachnospiraceae bacterium | reverse complement strand
AGCGCGGGCGTTATCGAAGACGCCAGAAATGCGGGCATCGAGATCGGCGTTGAAAAAGGTCGCTCGGACACGATACTTCTCATGCTCAACGCACTCATGACCAACACTTCGATGCCCTTTGAGCAAGCCGTCAAGACTCTCAACGTCCCTGCTTCGGAGTGGAGCAAATACAAAAAGTTGCTTGAGGGCGGCGAGTGATATTTAGGGATCTGCAACGCGATTTGGTACGGACGCTCAAGCGTCCGTACCTTTTAATTTTTGTCATTTTTAACGAAAGCCGTACCGCCATTTTGCGCATCTGCGATTTGATAGCAATTTGCCCAAAGAATGTGGTACGATTTTCCCGAAAGCTTCTGCGGTTTTATGTATAAAACGGAGAATTTGAAAAACTTCTCGTAAAACTATTGACAAAAAGTGGGGGGGGGTGTTATAATATTTACATAGTATGCTGAAATTTTGAACGGGTTCAAAAAATCGAAATATTTTATGCCTGTTGTCTTCCCGCGTACTTTGATTAAAAAATATTGAAAGGAATATTTCAAGATCATGAAAAAGGCGATAACTCTCATTCTCTTAGCTTCGATGCTGCTCTCGACGATCGCGTGCGGCTCGGAGGGCGGAAACAATGAGGTCACGACGAACGGCGACGAAACGACCGACAGCAACATCGAGACCGAATTTGTTTACGAGTACAAAAAGACCTACGACGGAGACGAGGTCACGATCCTCAACGCAGGCGACGTTTATAATATGCGCGCCGAGCTCGACCGCGAGGAGATCACGGGCGAAGCTCTCGATGACGCTATGTACAACCGTTGCCGCAAGGTCGAAAAGGAGCTCGGCGTGACCATCGTCGAGTCCACCGCTCACGTTGACGACAAGCTTGCGCAGCAGCAGCAGCAGTCGATAATGTCGGGCGAGGATGAGTACAACATAATGTACATCCCCGCGCGCGATCTCTACAAGTTCACCGACGGCGGCTACCTCAACGACCTCACTATGATCGATGAGATCCAGCTCGACCAGCCCTGGTGGAACTCGAGCTACAACAACTCCTGCATGGTAAACGGTGAGCTTTACTCGGCTATCGGCGCATCGCAGCTCATGTACATCGACTCGCTCTGGTGCCTCTTCTTCAACGAGACTATGATGGCCGACCTCAAGCTCGAAAAGCCCTACGACTATGTAAGAAACGGCACATGGACTATCGACAAGTTCGTCGAATATCAGATTGCCGGCGCACAGCTGAACAGCGATGATTCATTCGACTGGAACGAAAACGGAACCTGCATTTACGGATACTCGGGTGGCTCGGGAGAAAAATTCCTCACCGCAAGCGGCGAGTTCATCATCACCCTCAACAAGAATCAGGAGATCGAGCTTGATGTCGGCGACGGACACTTCTATGATGTATGCGACAAGCTCTCAAAGGTTCTCGTTATAAACGGCGGAAATCGTATCGGAGGTATCTCGGGTGTCGCCGACGGTATGCCCGGCAACTATGTTACCATCTTTGAGACCCAGCGTTCGCTCTTCCTTGGAGCCGAGGTCTGCAAGACCACACGTATGCGCGACAAGGAGTTCGAATTCGGTATCGTTCCCTTCCCGAAGTACGACGAGGATCAGGAGGCTTACTACTCCAACCCCTTCTATGCAACTCCCGGCTTTGCGATCCCGGTTACCTGTCAGGATGTAGAGCAGGCAGCTCTCGTCGGCGACGCACTCTCCTATCTCGGCTATGAGATGGTTCTCCCGACCTTTATCGAGACCACTCTCAAGGGCAAGGGTCTGCGTAACGACGACTCGATCGAAATGCTGAACATCATCATGAATTCCGCACGTGCCGACCTCTGCCAGATCTACGCGACCTCGGCAAACAAGATGCGCAGTGCGATACAGTCCGCCATCACCAACGGTGAGGGTGTTGCATCGGCTATCGCTGCCAACGAGTCGGCTGTCAAGGAAGCTATAGACAAGGCTAACGGCAAGTCGTAACGCAAGCTGTACCATTTTCGTAAAGGCTATTGACAAAATCTCAATTGTGTGATATAATAAATACGGTAAACGGCATGGCTGTCTGCCGAACACTTTGAGTTCTTCGCACAATGACGATGAGTGACGGTTCTGACACATCTATAAAATAAAAAGTGACTGTGTAAAGATAACTTGGAGTCGATTTTAACAATCGACTCCTTTTTTTATATATTTAGGAGACATATTAAACAGTGAGCGTTCACGCCGTACACCTTTGGGACTCGATTATTCGAAGGTGATACTTATTAAAAATCATGAATATCTCGATAAAATTTTTTTCGCAGATCAGGATGAATACAACGAAGCAGCTAAAAATATTGAGCTTAACCAAATGATATCCAAAAGCCTCTGGAGTCCCGAGACTTTTGAATTATCCGAATCCTGCAAATATTTTCATATAAAATGCAAATTTTTTAGGTTGACAGAGTATGCTTTTTGGTGTATAATAGAATCAAATATTCTGCGCGGCGTTTATCGCCGCATTCGGCAAAGTCTGCCGACAGGAATTTATGAAAAGCTCAGGAGGAAGTAAATTATGGTAAGAAATGAATATCCGCGCCCTCAAATGGTGCGCGACAGCTATCTGAATCTCAACGGAAAATGGGAGTTTGAGATCGACAACTCGCGTTCGGGACGCGAGCGCGGCTTCAGCGAGCCGTCGCACAAGCTGGCGGGCGAGATAATCGTTCCGTTCTGCCCCGAGAGCAAGCTTTCGGGCGTTGAATACCGCGATTTTATCTATTCGGCATGGTATCGCCGCGAGGTCGAGCTCGAAAAGAAGCCCGGAAAGCGTCTGCTTCTCCATGTTGATGCCTGCGACTTCAAGTCTGAGGTCTGGGTAAACGGCAGCTCGGTCGGTCATCACTTCGGCGGCTCGTCCCCCGCGGTCTACGACATAACCGCGGCAGTGAACAGCGGAGTCAATGTCATCACACTCTGCGCCGACGATGACACCCGTTCGGGCAATCAGCCGATCGGAAAGCAATCCCCCCGCTTCAACTCCTTCGGCTGCTCCTACACCCGCACGACCGGCATCTGGCAGACCGTATGGATCGAGGAAGTTCCCGAGACCTACATAACCCGCATAAAGCTCGATCCCGATCTCAAGAAATGCGCGGTTCACGCAGAGCTTGAGTTTGTCGGAGACTGCGGCGGAGAGGTCGAGATCACCGCGTCCTACGAGGGCAAGCTCGTCGGCTCCGCAAAGGCAGCTGCCGCAGGTCACACTGCAAGACTCACCGTCGAGCTTTCGGAGGAGCATCTCTGGGAGGTCGGAAACGGTCGTCTCTACGACCTCGAAATAAAGCTCGGTGAGGATGTCGTCAAGTCGTATTTCGGTCTTCGCGAGGTATATTACGACGGAAAGTGCATGATCCTCAACGGCAAACCGGTATTCCAGCGTCTCGTGCTCGATCAGGGCTTCTACCCCGACGGCGTATGGACCGCTCCGACCGATGACGAGCTCAAGGCGGACATCGAACGCTCGATGGCACTCGGCTTCAACGGCGCAAGACTCCATCAGAAGGTATTCGAGCCTCGCTTCCTCTATCATGCAGACCGTCTCGGCTACATCGTCTGGGGCGAGCACGGAAACTGGGGACTCGACATCTCGCGCGCACAGGCGTGGGAGGGCTTTATTCCCGAATGGATCGAAATCGTAAAGCGCGATTACAACCATCCGTCGATCGTCGGCTGGTGTCCGCTCAACGAGACTCAGCGAAATCAGAGCAGCCACTTTGTCGAGGCACTTTACGATATCACCAAGACGCTCGATCCGGGTCGTATGTTCATCGACTGCTCGGGCTGGCTCCATGTCAAGACCGAGGTCTGGGACATCCACAATTACAATCAGAATCCTGAGGACTTCAAAAAGCAGCTCGCGCCGCTCGCAGAGGGCAAGCCGCTCGAGTACAAGGATCCGATCGGAGTCGCTCCGCCCGCTGCCACCAGCTTTGTCAGCGAATACGGCGGAATCGGCTGGAACATCGGAAACGGCGGCTGGGGCTACGGAAACGGTCCGAAGACCGAGGAGGAGTTCATCACACGCTACAAGGGTCTGACCGATGTACTGCTCGACAACGCCGGCATCTCGGCATTCTGCTACACTCAGCTCACCGACGTTGAGCAGGAGCAGAACGGTCTCTATACCTACGACCGCAAGCCGAAGTTCGATCCCGCGATCATCTGCGCGATCAATTCGCGCAAGGCGAAGATCGAAGAATAATCGCGGCTTGACACAAAAAGAATAAAAGTTCCCCGCTCGACCGATATCGGTCGAGCGGGGATGGTTTTTGTATTGATAGTCAGGTCAGTTGTTCAGACTCAAAGCAAGCTTACGGACTTCATCGAGTGAGAGTGTTGAGTATAACGATATCTTCTCATTAGATAAAACTCCATCCATAAGCATTTGAATCGCGATTGAAATCGCTTTCTTCTTTTCGCCCTTCTTCTCCGCCGCGTCGCGTTCGTCCTGTATGAATTCTTCCATTGCTCTGCACATTTGTCCGTAGCCTCCTTCTGTTTCTTTAAAATATCTCACCCTATCGGCAAGTACCGGATACACCATATCACCCGCCTTAGAGCAATTGAAATCGTGCATCAGCCGACCGACCGGGTCGTTCTTACTGCGGTATTCGCCGTTCACATATATAATATGCGCGCCGTCTCCGAAGTCCTCATGGTCAAGCTCGCGGATCGTTCGATCCACATGGTACATCGGAAGCCCGCGCCGATATTTATCATGCTCGGTGATGAATATCACATATGTATCGGCGATCTCGTCGAAATCCTTCGCCTTTTCGAGCAGCTCGCTGTCGATCATACTGCTGTAATAGCGTGCGCGGCGAACTCCCGCTCCGCGATCCGAACGCTGCACCTCGATATTATAGACTCTTTTTTTGCTGTCTATAGCCTTCACATCCAGAATTATAGAACGCTTCACGGCGTTTTTATACTCGACATGAGTTTCGACCGAAGTCACTGTCAGATCGTCCTTTTCCAGTATTATCCTCAACACCAGAGCCGTAAGCTCGTTCTCACCGTTGAAAACGACCGACATGAAGTCGTCATCCATAAGGCGAAAATTATCAATTATCTCGCGCTCACGCGCCTGCCGCCGTGCTGTTTCCTCCGGCGTGTCCTCAAAAATATAATCGTCAGTCATGCTCACGACCTTCTTCTCCTTTTATCGTGAAAAGCCGGCTCGCAGATCAAAGCCTCGTCCCCAAATATATTATACCACACAATCGCGCGATTGTCAAGCGATATCCACAAAAAAATCATCGACCGAGCCGAAATTATCACAATTCGGCTCGGTCGATATTATACTCGGATCATTTATTCTGTGCCATTCCCAAAAATTCGGAAAGGCGCGAATTATCCTTCGAATCGAACAGGACATCGGGATGTCCGTTTGCCGCAACGACTCCGTGCTCCATGAATATCACGCGGTCGGAGATATACCGCGCGAAGCTCATCTCATGCGTGACGACGACCATCGTCATCTTCTCGGCGGCGAGCTGCTTCATTACCGCAAGCACTTCACCGGTCAGCTCGGGGTCGAGTGCGCTCGTAGGCTCGTCAAAGAGCAGCAGCTCGGGATCGGTCATCAGTGCGCGGGCTATCGCGACGCGCTGCTTTTGTCCGCCCGAAAGCGAGGAGGGCATCTCCTCCGCCTTATCGGCAAGTCCGACCTTATTGAGCAGGAGGTCGCACTTTTCGTTCGCCTCTGCCTTGGTGAGCAGACGGTTCGTTACGGGGGCGCAGATCATGTTCTGTCTGACTGTCATATGCGGAAAAAGGTTGAAATGCTGTA
>CAYRKS010000126.1:0-5862 GCA_964424855.1 uncultured Lachnospiraceae bacterium | reverse complement strand
AATTCGGCGACGATATCGACCTTGACGGCGGCGATTCCTACGACGATGACGATGAGTAATATTGGGAGAAGGAAATTAGATGGAACACAACGTATTTGATTCAATTAAAATAGGTCTGGCGTCTCCTGAAATGATAAGAAGCTGGTCCTACGGCGAGGTCAAGAAGCCCGAGACCATCAACTATCGTACCCTTAAGGCGGAGCGCGACGGACTTTTCTGCGAGCGCATCTTTGGTCCGACTAAGGACTGGGAGTGCCTTTGCGGTAAGTACAAGCGCGTAAGACATAAGGGAAAGATATGCGAAAAGTGCGGCGTTGAGGTCACCACCAAGAAGGTGCGCCGTGAGCGCATGGGTCACATCGAGCTTGCCGCTCCTGTTTCCCATATCTGGTATTTCCGTGCGATCCCCTCGCGCATGGGACTTCTGCTTGACATTACTCCGCGCCTGCTTGAAAAGGTACTTTACTTTGCAAGCTATATAGTCATCGACGCGGGAGATACCGATCTTGCGAAGATGCAGCTGCTCAACGAGCGCGAGTATCAGGAGAGCGTTGAAAAATGGGGCAAGGACAGCTTCCGCGTCGGAATGGGCGCGGAGGCAGTCAAGGAGCTTCTGCACGAGCTCGATCTCGAGCAGCTTTCGGCAGAGCTTCACGATGAGCTCCTCAAGGCTCAGGGACAGAAAAAGATCAGGATTATCAAGCGTCTCGAGGTCGTTGAGGCGTTCAGAAAGTCGGGAAACAAGCCCGAATGGATGATTCTCGATGTTGTTCCGGTCATCCCGCCGGACATCCGCGCAATGGTACAGCTCGACGGCGGACGCTTTGCCGCTTCCGACCTTAACGATCTCTACCGCCGCGTTATCAACAGAAATAACCGCCTTAAGAAGCTCCTCGAGCTCAAGGCACCCGACATAATCATCCGCAACGAGAAGCGTATGCTTCAGGAAGCGGTCGATGCGCTGATCGACAACGGTCGCCGCGGAAAGCCGGTCACCGGTCCGAACAACCGTCCGCTCAAGTCGCTCTCCGAAATGCTTCGCGGTAAGCAGGGACGCTTCCGTCAGAACCTGCTCGGAAAGCGTGTTGACTATTCCGGACGTTCGGTTATCGTCGTCGGTCCCGATCTTAAGATATTCCAGTGCGGTCTCCCCAAGGAGATGGCTCTCGAGCTTTTCAAGCCCTTCGTAATGAAGCGTCTTGTCGAAACTCAGAAGGCTACCAACATAAAGGACGCAAAGAAGAAGGTCGAAAAGGTCGATGTCGCAGTTTGGGACGCTCTCGAAAATGTTATCAAGGAGCATCCTGTTCTGCTCAACCGTGCGCCCACACTTCACAGACTTTCGATCCAGGCCTTCGAGCCGATCCTTGTCGAGGGACGCGCAATAAAGCTTCATCCGCTCGTTTGTACCGCATTTAACGCCGACTTCGACGGCGACCAGATGCCTGTTCACGTTCCGCTTTCCTCCGAGGCGCAGGCAGAGGCGAGATTCCTCATGCTCTCGGCGAACAACCTCTTGAAGCCCGCAGACGGACGCTCGGTAACGACTCCCGGTCAGGACATGGTTCTCGGCTCGTACTATCTTACGATCGACCGTGCCGGAGAGATCGGTGAGGGTCATGTTTACCGCGATTTCAACGAGGTAATGATGGCGTATGCAAATCACCTCGTCGGTATGCACGCCGCGATCAAGGTGCGCGTTGAGCGCGAGATCGAGGGCAAGGTATACTCGGCGGTCATCGATGCAACTCTCGGACGACTTATCTTCAACCGTCCGATCCCGCAGGACCTCGGCTTTGTCGAGCGTCCCACTGTTGAGGAGCTTTACGACGACCCCGATCATCCCGACGTTCCCAATCCCGAGAAGGTCAGACAGCTTCTCTCGCTCGAGATCGCATTCCCGACGAAGAAGAAGGACCTCGGTAAGATCATCGATATGTGCATCAAGAAGCACGGTGCTTCGACCACCGCGCAGGTTCTCGACAGCATCAAGTCGATGGGCTTCAAGTATTCGACTCTCAGCTCGATCTCGATAGCCATTGCCGACATGACCATCCCGCCGAAGAAGTACGAGATCGTAAAGGATGCCGAGAAGCAGGTTCTCGATATCATGAAGCATTTCCGCCGCGGTGCATACTCCGAGGAAGAGCGTTATAACGCGGTCATCCACGTTTGGGAGCAGGCTACCAAGGACGTTGTCGCAGCCATGCAGGATGAATTCAACCGCTACAACCCGATCAAGATGATGAGTGACTCGGGAGCGCGCGGTAATATCACCCAGATGAGACAGGTTGCCGGAATGCGCGGACTCATGTTCGCGGCGAACGGTCGAACCATGGAAATGCCGATCAAGTCCAACTTCCGTGAAGGACTTAATATACTTGAATACTTCGTTGCGGCACGAGGCGCACGTAAGTCGCTTTCGGATACCGCGCTGAAGACCTCCGACTCCGGATATCTGACCCGTCGTCTGGTCGATGTCTCGCAGGATGTCATCGTTCGCGAGGACGACTGCGGAACCCGCCACGGTATCTGGGTCTCGAAGATCGTTGACGGCAACGAGACGATCGAGCCGCTGAAGGACAGACTCATCGGACGCTTTGTAATCGGCGATGTTGTCGATCCGAGCACCGGAAGAGTTATCGTTGCGGACAATACAATGATCACCGACGAGCAGGCTGAAGAGATCGTCAATGCCGGCATCGAGCGTGTGCTCATCAGAACCATACTCGAGTGCCGCGCAAAGCACGGTGTTTGCTCGCACTGCTACGGAATGGATCTCGCTTCCTCGAAGCCGGTCAACGTCGGCGAGGCGGTCGGTATCATCGCCGCACAGTCCATCGGTGAGCCTGGTACTCAGCTTACCATGCGTACCTTCCATACCGGAGGCGTTGCGGGAGCCGATATCACCCAGGGTCTTCCTCGAGTCGAGGAGCTTTTCGAGGCTCGCAGACCGAAGAAGTCGGCTATCGTCGCAGAGGCTGCCGGAACCGTTCACATTCTCGAGAACAAGCGTATGCACACGATCAATATCGCGACCGACGGAGGCGAGGAGCTTTCCTACCAGATTCCGTTCGGACTGCGCATGATCGTCGAAGAGGGTCAGCACGTCGAGGCCGGTAAGGCTCTTACCGAGGGTTCGATCTGCCCGACAGATATCCTCCGCATAAACGGACTCGATGCCGCATACGACTATATCATCCGCGAGGTTCAGAAGGTTTACCGACTCCAGTCGGTTGAGGTCAACGACAAGCACATTGAGGTCATTGCGCGTCAGATGACCCGCAAGACTCACATCGAGGATGCGGGAGACACCGAGCTGCTTTCCGGCTCTGTTGTCGATCTGCTTGAGCTCGATCGTGAGAACGAGAAGATCCGCAAGCGCATAGAGGCGGGCGAAGTCGAGCTCAGACTCGCTGTCGGAAGCCCTGTGCTCCTCGGTATCACCAAGGCCGCACTTCTCACCGACTCCTTCCTCTCGGCAGCATCCTTCCAGGAGACCACAAAGGTTCTCACCGAGGCTGCTATCAAGGGCAAGGTCGACCACCTGCTCGGACTTAAGGAAAATGTCATCATCGGTAAGCTCATCCCTGCCGGAACCGGTATGGAATGCGATCGCAACATCGAGGTTGACAAGGTTGACGAAAACGGAAACATTCAGGCATCCTCCGAGGCTGTCTGATAATATTGGAGATCGCCCGAGGCTTTGAGCCTCGGGCGATCTTTCGAAATTAGGTTCTATCTATGAAGGAATTTAAGCTCTTTGCCGACTGACGCTGTGATATAATGACCGAGTCTCCGATTTGGAACAAGGCGCAGCAGTGTCTTTACTGGCGTGATTTTTACGGAAATATTTACCGCAAGGGATTCGGCGGAGCTCCGAGTGATTTCGAACGCTTTACGCCCGGTATCGGCGGAGTCGAAAGCATGGCATTCACGATCGATGAAACGATGCTGCTTTTCGGCTTTGACGGGACGATCTGGAAATGGTTACCCGGAGAGAAGCCCGAGCTTTACCGCAAATTCGGCGGAAGCCTTTTCAACGACTGCTTGGTCGATTCGCGCGGACGGATATTCTGCGGAATACTTGCGGACAATTATTTCGACGGTGAAAAGCGTGGGAAAAACGGTCGTCTCCGGCGGCTCGATCCGAACGGCAGCTTCAATCTGCTGCTTGACGATCTGACTCCGACTCCGAACGGTGTTCGAATATTCGGAGACAAGCTCTATCTCGCCGTAACCGACAGCGGCTGTATCTATGTATTCGATTACGATGCAGAGAGCGGAGCGATATCTGATAGGAGAGTGTTTGCAAGGTGCAGTCCCGATGGTATAACGGTCGATTCTGCGGGGAATGTATGGTGTGCAAGCTGTGGATCAGGTATTTGCGCCCGACGGAAGTATTCTTCGCGAATATAAGCTCCCGGTCTGCAACACGATCAGCGTCGCCTTCGGAGGCACAGATGATCGTCTGGTATTTGTTTCGACCGCGCGCGAGGATGAAGCGGCGCACGAGCATGGAGGCAGCATATTCGTGATGGAAAATGAAATTGCGGGCTGCGAGGAATTTGTGCTCAAGGAGCTTCGCGCCTGACAATTTGCAATATCAAAGTTAAGGAAAAAATATAATGGACATCTCATTCAGACATGAAAACCGAAAATTCAACTATCGTGTTTGTGCGATGATAATTTCGAACGGCAGGATATTGGCGATGCACGATGAACGTTCGCCGTACTTTTATCTTCCCGGCGGCAGAGTCAAGCTCGGAGAGACAGCTGAGCAAGCAGTGATAAGAGAGGTTCGCGAGGAGCTTGGCGCAGACGCGAGGATCGTCCGTCCACTCTGGCTGAATCAAGCTTTTTTTACCGAGGATGTGGACAAGCTCGACTATCATGAGCTTTGCATATATTTTCTGACAGACATTTCGGGTAGTGAGCTGCTCGAGCGGGGAAGTGTCTTCACTCTTAAGGAAGGCGAACGGACACACGTTTTCGAATGGCTGGAATTCGAACGCCTGAAGGATGAATATTTCTACCCGATATTCCTGAAAAAGGCGATATTTGAGCTGCCCGAGGAATTTACGCTCCGAACCGAGCTCGAATGATAAATGAGTACCGCCGCCTTCTTAATGTAAAGTCGGCGGCGGTATTTTCATATACTATTTCGAGAGCAGACTTGAAACGTCCTTCATCGCACTTCCGATGATGCCGAGAGTTCCCGTGATGTCATTTTTCAGTCGGTGCTTTTTCTTTGATCGCGGTGCCGAGACCATTCCGATAGCACCTCCGAAAACCGCCCCGGCTATTGCCGCTTTTGTGACGCTTGCTGCTTTATCATTCATACAAAAATCTCCTTTCGGTTGATTTCAGGCTTAGTATATCACCTTATAGTTGATTTTATAGCCGGAAATTTCACGCTGCACAAAGATATGCTGATAAAAAGCTCAATAAATTCCATATTGTCTATTGACTTATTGCGAAAAATGGTATATAATATATAGCATAAGAATAAAAAATATCCACTGCCGGTAGATATCGCAAAAAATGCGAGCTTCCGCTTGCAGATGAGAAAGGATCAAATATATCATGGAAAGAGTATATAATTTTTCTGCGGGGCCTTCGATGCTTCCGCTTCCCGTTCTTGAAAAGGCAGCAGCCGAGCTTGTAAACTACGGCGATGCCGGTATGTCGGTAATGGAGATGAGCCACCGCTCTCCCGCATACGAGGCAATAATCGCGAAGACCGAGGCGGATTTCCGCAAGGTCATGAATATCCCCGACAATTACAAGGTGCTCTTCCTTCAGGGCGGAGCCTCCACTCAGTTCGCCGCAGTTCCGCTCAACCTCCTGAAGACCGGAAAG
>CAYRKS010000125.1:0-5864 GCA_964424855.1 uncultured Lachnospiraceae bacterium | reverse complement strand
AATAATCTCCGGTACAGGCGAGGGGTTCACAGTGGCGCGGACTGTCGAGATGGTGAGTCTGGCGGCAGACCTTCAGAGTGTGCTTGCAGGTTTTGAGAACGAGATCGAGCTGCGGGTCGCTCGTCGTTGTCTCTGCCTCCTCGGTTATCGGATAATGGGTCGCCATGAGCGAGATCGTCAGCACTGCGGGCTTGTCCGAGCGGTTTTCGAGCTTTGCAAGAAGATTTCCCGCGCTGTGGAGATAGAAGCCGCAGTAGTCATCGTTTCCGACGAGCGTTAGCTTTTCGCCGCTTCCCGATTCGTTGATCTCACGGCAGGTGATATCTGCCGAGACCTCGCCCTCGGATTCGGATATAACATGAACGAAGCCGCCCCAGATCATGTCGAGCTCAAGCTCTGCGGTCTTTTCCTCACCCGGAGCGAGTGATATGCGGCTGTTTTTTGCAAGCAAATCATGCTCCTCACGAACGGGGATCGGAGCGGTGGTCGTGTTCCAGATATTCTCGACCGCTTCCGCATTCACAAACTCGTCGGGAGCGATCCTTCCGTCGTATTCGCAGGGGGCGACGAACGCGCCGTTTCGTCTTACCAGCCAGCTCTCATCGGTGGTGATCGTCTCGGTGCTTCCGTCAGAGAAGGTGAGTATTGCCGAGAGCATAAAACCGCCGTGACCGCGTGAAAATTCGCAGATCTGAGCCGGCATCATTCTGACCCGTGCGAAGAAATTCAGCTCACTCGAATTCGGCTCGAGCGAAAGCTCATAGGAGTAAAAGTTTTCGCGCGGACGATCGTTTCCGTAGAAATCGCCGCCGACGCAGGCGGGACCGGTCGCAATGGCTTTGCCGTTGCAGAAGAGACGGAACGCGGTGTCACCCGAAAAGCGAAGGTCGGCGCGGACGATCGTTTTAGAGAAGGAGTAATCTCTTTTGAATTCCGCGACGGTGTGATTCTTGACCTCCTTGCGCTTGAAGCCGCTGTCAACCGTGGTCTGTGCGTTCGGATACTTTTCGCGAGGGAGCCATATCCAGTTTTCGATGTGGTTCATTGCTTTGTTTCCTTTCTTTGACCCGAGGGTCGTTATTTTGAGAATATTCGGTTGCTTTTTTAGATATCTGACAGATGTACCGACAGCCCGATCGTATCGGGAGCTTGCGGACAGAGGCTGCTTTTTCAACTAAGCAGTCTTTGACTATAGGTAAATCAAAACAGGCGACATCAGACCTGAGCCCGATGTCACCTGGTTTGTCAAATTCTGTTTGGCAGCTGCCGATCTCGTGATTTTCTCAAATCGATTTAATGTAAGCAGCCGATCAAACGACTCACGATCCTCATGCTATCGGGTTCGTTTATGGAGGGCAGGAACTTGCCGAGCGCTCGGATATTATAATTCCCGAGTGATGATAATGAAAAATCCTGCACTGATGTGCAGGATTATTTGGTTGCGGAGGCCGGATTTGAACCAACGACCTTCGGGTTATGAGCCCGACGAGCTACCAAGCTGCTCCACTCCGCGATATGGTGCCGGAAACCGGGCTCGAACCGGTACGAGACTTTCGTCTCACGGGATTTTAAGTCCCGGGCGTCTGCCAATTTCGCCACTCCGGCTTTTCGGTTGACCGAGCCTACAGCATTTCTCGACTGCCTATATATTATACCACACTTTTTCCGATTTGTCAAGGGGTTTTAGAAAAATTCTCAAATATTTTTTTGAAAAATACTATATGAAAGCTGTGTGACCCATAAAACCTCACATTAAACGTCTATGTGGTGTGGATATGAAAGAAGAAACAGCATCGATACGCGGTACGATGCTGCTTTGCGGAATTATTTTATGAGTATGCCGTCTTGACGAATTATATGTGTTCATAAGAAACGGTTCAAAAGCTTCAAACCGTTTCGCGTCTTTCCTGATGAGTGACATACATATTTGAGTAATGCGTTTACTCGCTTTCGGCACGAGCCAGCAGTCTGTCATAGTACTCAGAGATATCATCGATCGTCTTGGGGCATTCGCGGGATACGCCTGCGGGATAGTCTCCGAGCTGTCTTTCGAATATTACAACATCGTGCCACTCTCCGAGCTTTAAGCCCGCTGAATGCTCGCGTCCGATCTCGACAAAGCCGAGAGCGGTGTGCAGCGCGAAGCTTCCGGGATTCGGGTCGGTCACGACACCGTAGAGATTTTTATATCCCATTTCGGTCAAAAGCTCTATGAGCAGCTTATAAAGCCGGGTACCGAGTCCTGCCTTTCGATGTCCAAACTCGACATATATCGAAAGCTCGGCACAAAATCGATAGCCGAAGCGTTCCTTGTATTTGTGAGCATAGGCGTAGCCGATGACTGCTCCGTTGGCTTCGCAGACTATGTAGGGAAATTCGCTTGAGATAGTGGCTATGCGGGCTTCGAATTCGGTGTCGGACGGTGGATCGTATTCGAGAGTGACGCTTGTTTTTTCGACATACGGGCGGTATATCTCGGCAAGGGAGTGTGCGTCGGAGAGTCGCGCTTTTCTGAATCGGATCATTTCGGGTCGTACCTCGCCTCGGGATTATAGCGGCGGTTGTTATAATCCTCCTTGACCTTTATCCATTTTTCCATATCGACTCCCAGCTCGTTTGCAAGGCAGATCGTGTAGTACATGACATCCCACAGCTCCTCCTCGATCGTTCCCTTGATATTCTCGCCCTCGGCGTGAGGTGCGCCGCAGAAGATCGCCTTTGAAAGCTCGCCGACCTCCTCGACCAGCTTGTAAAAATACGGGTCGGGCTGTCCGCCCTTATAATCCTTTGAGCGGAGATATTCCTGAAGATATTTAATCGTCGGTGAATTCATTTTGTGCTGTCGGCTCCGTGCTCGGAGCGTCCTTTCCTTGAATTTAGCAAACAAGGTATTTCCGATGGCGGAAATACCTTGAAACAGATTTTGTGAGGATCAAAGCTCGCAGTACTTTGCGAGATATTCCTCCATGCGCTCCTTGATCTCATCGGTCAGAACGACAGTACCGTCGATCGGACGATTGTGCAGGTGCTCGATGATGTCGCGGACGGTAACGATCGGATGAACCTTGATACCGAATTCCGCGCCGATCTCCTTGATCGCGGTGGTACCCGACTGACCGCGCTCCATGCGATCGACCGAGATGATCATATGCTCGACCTTTACATCGGCAGCCGCCTTGAGCTGAGGAAGGGTCTCACGGACTGCCGTTCCGGCGGTGATGACATCCTCGATTATTACAACGCGGTCTCCGTCGGAGAGCTTTGCGCCGACCATATTTCCGCCCTCACCGTGATCCTTTGCCTCCTTGCGGTTGAAGCAGTAGGGCTTGTCGATGCCGTACTCGGTAAAGAGCGAGCAGGCGGTGACGGTAGCAAGCGGGATACCCTTGTATGCCGGACCGAAGAGAACATCAAAGTCCTCGCCGACATTGGACTTGAGGCACTCGGCGTAGTATTTGCCGAGCTTGGACATCTGCGCGCCGGTCTTGTAGTTTCCGGTGTTGACGAAGTAGGGCGATTTTCTGCCGCTCTTGGTCGTGAAGTCGCCGAAGCGGAGAACGCCGCTTCTCACCATGAATTCGATAAAATCGGTTTTGTAGCTCATATTATAACCACAGTCTTCGCTTTGCGAAGACTTCCTTTCTGCTCCCCCGGGAGCGGTCGGCGGTATACGTCCGACTCAATATATTTTATGATTATATTATATCACTATTTTGCCGTCTTGTAAAGGGGAAAAATGATAATTTTTTGCCGCTTGCCGCAAATACCGTCGATATTTTCATATCGGGCGGTTCTTCCGATATTTTTGAGGGGTCTCGCCGTACTTTTCCTTGAAGCGGCGCGAGAAATAGAATTGGTCGCAGAAGCCGAACTGCTCACTTATCTCGCTTATCGGAAGATGAGTTTCACACAGAAGCTGCTCACAGCGTGTCATGACCTCATTTGTTATATACGCTCCGATGGATATCCCGATCTCCTTTGAAAAGTTTTTCATAAGTGTGCTTCGAGCGGCATAGACATTTTTGCATATATCATCGATCTTAAGTCCGATCGACAGATTGGAATCGATATATTCGAGTGCTCGACATACTTCGGGGGAGGAGTCGTTGGTTTTCAGCTCTACCTCGGGGGCGGTTGACAGCAGCTCCATAAGGCTCGAAAGGATATCTGCCTTCAGTGAGATCGAATCGGCGGGATCTGCCGAGAGGTATTTTTTTATCAGCTTAAGTGTTTTTGCGGTGGGAAAATCGCACTCGAGCGTTCGGTCGTACATCGACAGCAGATCCTTACCTCTCCCGTTCAAAAGCTTTATATTGAAATAAAGAAAATGTATCCCGGAAATACATCCGTTGTCATAGATAAGCCCGGAGGGAATCAAATACGCTTTTCCAGGGCGAAGCTCGATACGCTTTTTGTTACAGATTATGAATGCGTCACCGCCGAGGATAAAATACAGCTTTGCATACGGCGGTGCGAGCGTTCGAGTCTTGCACCATTCCGAGCCGGATTCGAGATATCCGCTTATCAGTACCTCGAGAGTAACATTGTTGATAAGAGCGTTGCAGGAATTGTTGATTTCAAGCGGCATAGACGATTCTCCATATTTTATATATAAATATACATTGAAATTGAGCTCGATATAGTGTATAATAAACGTGTAGATAAGCTTATCGTATATATTTTATGATCAAAATATCCACACGTCCGGACATATGCCAAAAGAGTTTGAAAGTTATCAAAGAAGCCGAGACTGAACGTTGCTTTCAGCCTTGCTCCGAGTCCGCCGCCGAAATTTTACGGCACGGACAAAGCTCCCGCGCGGAGCGGAAAGGAATATATGACCATGAAAAAGTTCAATACCAAGCACAAAGCCGCCATTGCTCTGCTTATCGGAGCCTCGCTGCTTGCAACGCCCGTATTTGCCGGAGTCGTTCAAAAGGACGCGCCCGATGCTTCAAAGCTCCCGAGCGGAACGCTTATTTACAGTGAAGATTTTAACGGAATAAATGCCGAGGATACCGATACCGCACTTGCAAAGCTTGGCTGGACTAAGGCGGAGGGGCTTCGCAAATTCACGATGCAGCTTTCGGTTTCCGATGGTAAGCTCCATGTTGACAACCTTGCGGATACGAGCGAGGATTCGTATGCTCTCATGATGGACAGCGATTATCTTTCGAAGGTATGTAATTCGGATTATACATATGAATATGAGGTGACCTATCTTGATGCCGGAAACACCTCGCGCTATGTGTCGCTGCTCTGCAATTACGATGGTAAGAACAACTACAACACGGTCGATATGCGTGTCCGAGGCGACGGCTACAATCAGGTGCGCCTGGGCGACAGCTGGATACACTACAATGACACGACCTGCCCTCTGCGTGCGACCGATGACAGCGCGATAATCAATCAGCTTTTCGGAACGAAATTCGAGAGCGAGGGTATGCTTCTCAAGAACAAGACAGTTACCGTCAGAGTCGAGACCTCGATCAAAAACGGTCCCACGGTCTATGTCAACGGCATAAAAGCCTCTGAAATGAAGGCTAACACCGATAAATGGAATACGATCGACAGCTACGCGATCTGCTTTAAGGCATCGAAGCTCATAAAAGTCGAGATCGATAACATACGCATCTGGACGGGCTGCTCCGAGGAGCCGATCGAAGCTCCGAAGACCGAGACTGCGGCTCAGACCGGTGATGTGTCGCTCGTTATCGCTGCGGCGGCAATGACCTCGGCGGCGTTTGCGATAGCGATCACCGCAAAGAAAAAGCACTGAATGAAACAAAGTCCGCCTGCACGGCGGGCTTTTTCATATCGGGCGGTTCTTCCGATATTTTTGAGGGGTCTCGCCGTACTTTTCC
>CAYRKS010000124.1:0-5925 GCA_964424855.1 uncultured Lachnospiraceae bacterium | reverse complement strand
CTCGCGGTCACGCTTATTCTCAATATCGCAGTCTGCCTGGCTATCGACCCGATACTCGATTTTCTCAATATCCCCGCCGACCTCCTCGAGCCGATGAAGGAGTACCTCGAGATAATTTTCTCGGGAATGCTTGCGATATTTCTCTATAATTTTCTCGCCTGCCTCCTTCGCGCACTCGGAAATTCGAAAACGCCGCTGATATTCCTTGCCTTTTCCACCGTCCTGAATGTCGCGCTCGACCTCGCTTTTGTGCTTGCTTTCAAGCTCGGGATCGCGGGCGCGGCGGCGGCGACCGTCATTGCTCAGTACGCTTCGGCGTTGGGACTGCTCGTTTGGTTTCTAAGGCACTGTTCTGAGCTGATCCCAAAGCTCTCCGAGCTTCGACCGAGCCGAAGGATACTCGGCGAGATCGCCGAGCTTTCGCTTTTGACCTGCCTTCAGCAGTCGGCGATGAACTTCGGAATTCTCCTGATCCAGCGTCTCGTTGACAGCTTCGGCGAGGTGACGATGGCGGCATTCGCCGCGGCGGTAAAGCTCGATGCCTTCGCCTATCTCCCCGTTCAGGATTTCGGAAACGCATTTTCGACCTTCATCGCGCAGAATTTCGGCGCGGGAAGGATAGATCGTCTCAAAAAGGGCTTTCGCACGGCAGTTATTCTCAGCGTCGTGTTCTCGGCGGTGATATCGCTCGTCGTGTGCGTATTCGCCGAGCCGCTTATGTGTATATTCGTCCGCGCCGATGAGGTCGAGGTCATTGCGAAGGGTGTCGAATACCTTCGGATCGAGGGCGCGTGCTATGTCGGGATCGGCTGTCTTTTCCTTTTGTACGGCTTTTGGCGCGCCGTGAAACGTCCCGGAATGTCGGTGATCCTCACGGTCATCTCGCTCGGAACTCGCGTTCTCATAGCCTATTCGCTTGCCCCGAGCCTCGGTGAGCTTGCGGTCTGGACAGCTGTGCCGATCGGCTGGGCTCTCGCCGATGCGGTCGGCTTCGGCTGGTATTTTCTCAGAAGACGCAGAATTTTTAATGAATAAAAACGGTGCGAGGCCGATGTGTTCATCAAGCCTCGCGCCGTATTTTTATCTGTCGCTCAGATGAAAAGCTCATCGTCATCGGTAAGTACCGACGAACGAAAAACATAGTCCTCGTCGCTCGTCTCGTCTGCGATATCGCGCTCGGCGAGATTTACCACCGGAAGACCGCGGCTTCGCGCGTATTTCACGGTGTACGCCGTGCCTCCGGTCGTCCTCTCGAGCCAGCAGATGCAGTAGGAGCTGTGTTCGACCAAAAATCGGTCGCGTATCTGCATACATCCGTTGTAATAGCCGCTCGACAGCACGACGACTCGATCTGCCTCGGCTATCTGACGGTGATATTCCGCCTTGTCGGTCTTGCGGTAGCGGATATCCTGATTTCCGCAGGGGATTATCAGATTCAGCTTTACGTTCGGATTGTGCTCACGCGCGCGAAGCACCGCGCGCCCCGCGAGAAGATCGAAGCCGATCGCCGCTCCCGAGGTGAACGACTCGACCCCGTGACTGATCATCCAGGTGATCTCATTTTCGACAAGCCGCTCGATCAGCGGGAGCTTTTTCGGGTCGAGTACACGATGCCCCGAAAAGCAGCAGCCCTTTTTCAGCTCCTCCTTTAATTCATCGTCTATGACGGTTCTTTCCATGCTACCCCTCCTTGAAAAATGTTATTTTATGTCAAAAAGCCCTTTTCAAAGCTTTTTGAGAGTCTCAGGAAAATATTTTTCCCGCCGGATTGTCTCCGCCTCTCGTCCCCGCGTCGAAGATCATCGGTAAACGTGCCTCGAAAATGTGCGACTGGTCGTTGAACTGAAGCACGGTAGGAACGGTGACTCCGTTCGCGTAGTTGCGAAATTCGAGCAGAGTAACGCCGGTGTAGGTGATGTCAAAGCTTGCCCACATGATGTGCGGCGGTATGCCGAGCAGATGTGACAGCCAGGTCAGACCGAAGCCCTGATGGCAGAAAACTCCGACCTTGAGCTCGTTTGGCTTCGTTATCCTGTAAACACAGCCGTCGCGCTCGTAGCCGAGCTCGGAAAGAAGCTTGTCCGAGCCGTTTCGTATGATCTCGAGACGCTTTTCGACCCGTTCGGACTGAAATTCGGGGTTCGCGTTTTTCCAGTCGGTCGTGAGATTTATCGTATCGTTGTTCTTGTAGTCACTGCGCTGCTTTGCAAAGCACCAGCGGGTCGTGCCGTCGGGATTGCGGACGCTCATGTCCTCATAGGCGGCGTTTTCGCTGCACCAGTCGAGAAGCACAGCCTCCTTTCGAAGTATCTCGCAGGTGGGCTGAGCCGTCTCCCTCGCGCGTCCGAGCGGGCTTGAATAGATGAGATCGAGCTTGTCGAGCGCGAAGCGGTGCGAGACCGCCTCAGCCTGACGCTTTCCGAGCGGAGTGAGACTGTCGGTCACATAGTCGGGGTGTCCGTGACGGATTATGTAGAGCTTCATTGTGGTTTCCTTTCGCAAAATGGATTTTGTGAGTTTATCTGTATAATATTATATCACATATCCCCGAGAAAAGCAAGAGGGTAGGAAAGATTCTGCGGCAGATATCGATTTTTTTGCTTCGCGCTCGATTTTTTCGAAATCCCCTTGACAAATCGCCGAAAGTGTGGTATAATATCCTTGTAAAGGCGATGAAGGGAAGGAGTAAGCTCCGAGCCGGACGTACAGAGAGCCGCCGTATGCTGTAAGCGCGGTCGTCCGATCGAGTCGAAGTAGTCCCCGAGCCGCACCTATGAAAATGCCGTGAGAGGCAAAGGAGCGCACTCTCAGTCCTTCGGCGTGATTAGTTCGTGCCGCCTTCTCTGCGTTAAAGGAGAGGAAAATGTTCGTTTTCCGCTGAGTATAATTTTCAGGTGGTATCGCGTAAATTCGCCCTGAAGGGTCTTTTGACCTTTCGGGGCTTTTGTGTTTTCGAACGTATTTCTCAAAGGCTTCGCCTCAGCTCGCAAGAAAAAAGCTCGCAAAGAGCAGAAAGAAAGGTATAAAATGAACACCGAGATCAATCTTCCCAAGAACTATGCCCCCTCGGAATTCGAGGATCGCATCTACAAGGATTGGTGCGACAAGGGCTATTTCACCCCGAACCGTGATTCGCAGAAAAAGCCCTTCACGATCGTTATCCCGCCCCCCAATGTCACCGGTCAGCTCCACATGGGTCACGCACTCGACGAGACCATGCAGGATATCCTCATCCGCTATAAGCGTATGCAGGGCTTTTCGGCTCTCTGGGTTCCCGGCACAGACCACGCCGGCATCGCAACTCAGATAAAGGTCGAGGAGCGTCTTCGCGAGGAGGAGGGCATCACGCGCTATTACCTCGGACGCGAAAAATTCCTCGAGCGCGTTTGGGACTGGAAGGAAAAATATCACGGACGTATCACCTCTCAGCTCAAGAAGCTCGGCTCGTCCTGCGACTGGTCGCGCGAACGCTTCACGATGGATGAGGGCTGCTCCAAGGCGGTCAAGGAGGTATTCGTCAACCTCTACAATAAGGGACTCATCTACCGCGGCAACCGCATAATCAACTGGTGTCCTCACTGCATGACCGCGCTCTCCGACGCCGAGGTCGAATACAGTGAGCAGCAGGGTAATTTCTGGCACATTCACTATCCCTTCGCGGACGGCTCGGGTGAGGTCATAATCGCGACCACCCGTCCCGAGACCATGCTCGGCGATACCGCCGTTGCGGTCAACCCCGAGGACGAGCGTTACAAGGATAAGATAGGCAAGAGGCTCGTGATCCCGCTGGTCAACCGCGAGATACCGCTCATCGGCGACGAGCACGCCGACAAGGACTTCGGTACCGGCTGTGTTAAGATCACTCCCGCGCACGACCCGAACGACTTCGAGGTCGGTCAGCGTCACGGACTCGAAAATATCCTCGTCATGAACGGCGACGGCACCATAAACAAAAACGGCGGCAAGTACGCAGGAATGGATCGCTATGAGGCGAGAAAGGCTATCGTTCACGATCTCGAGGAGGGCGGCTGGCTCGTCAAGATCGAACCGCACGCACACAATGTCGGAACCTGCTATCGCTGCCATAACACCGTCGAGCCGATGACCTCCAATCAGTGGTTCGTAAAGATGCAGCCTCTCGCAGAGCCGGCTCTCAAGGCTGTCCTCGACGGCGAGACCTCCTTCGTCCCCGAGAGATTCACAAAGATCTACACCAACTGGATGGAAAACGTCCACGACTGGTGCATATCGCGTCAGCTCTGGTGGGGTCATCGTATCCCCGCTTACTACTGCGACGAGTGCGGCGAGATGGTCGTCTCGAAGACCGATGTCGATACCTGTCCGAAGTGCGGCGCGAAGATGAGACAGGAGGAGGATGTCCTCGATACCTGGTTCTCCTCGGCTCTCTGGCCCTTCTCGACGCTCGGCTGGCCCGAAAAGACCCCCGACCTCGATTATTTCTACCCGACCAGCGTTCTCGTCACCGGCTACGATATAATCTTCTTCTGGGTCGCTCGAATGATCTTCTCGGCTCTCGAAAACACCGGAAAGGCTCCGTTTGAGCACGTCCTCATCCACGGTCTCGTCCGCGATGAGCAGGGACGCAAGATGTCCAAGTCGCTCGGAAACGGTATCGACCCGCTCAAGATAATCGATCAGTACGGCGCGGACGCTCTCCGCTTCGCGCTCATCACCGGAAACTCTCCCGGAAACGATATGCGCTTCTCGACCGCCAAGATCGAGGCGGCGAGAAACTTCGCAAACAAGCTCTGGAACGCTTCGCGCTTCGCACTCATGAACCTCACCATCGATAAGTGCAGTCTCCCCTCGACCGAGGAAATGGCTCTCGAGGACAAGTGGCTCATCTCGAAGCTCAACACCCTCATCTCCGAGGTCACCGCAAACCTCGATAAGTACGAGCTGGGCGTTGCGCTCTCCAAGCTCTACGACTTCGTTTGGGATGTGCTTTGCGACTGGTATATCGAGCTCGTCAAGCCGAGACTCTCCGAGGGTGATGTCACCG
The DNA here is from genome assembly GCA_964424855.1 of uncultured Lachnospiraceae bacterium. Classification (GTDB taxonomy): domain Bacteria; phylum Bacillota; class Clostridia; order Oscillospirales; family CAG-272; genus Flemingiibacterium. Next base: position 902 of record CAYRKS010000124.1, on the reverse strand, counting down.
CGCAGAATGTCCTCTGCTATGCGCTCACCTCGACGCTCAAGCTCCTCCACCCCTTCATGCCCTTCATCACCGAGGAGATATATCAGGCTCTTCCGCATGACTGCGAGAGCATCATGATCTCCGACTATCCGAAGGCTGACGAAAAGTATTCCTTCCCGGCAGACGAGGAGAAGATGGCGGCTCTCATCGACGCTATCACCAAGATCAGAACCCGCCGCACCGAGATGAACGTCGCGCCCTCCAAGAAGGCAAAGCTCATCATCGTCACCGAGGCGAGCGATATCTACAACGCCGAGACCGAAAAGTTCTTCAAGAAGCTTGCAAGTGCCTCCGAGGTCGTTTTCGCCGACTCCAATGATGACGAGAACGCGGTTCAGATCGTCGCAACCAAGGCGAGCATCTTCATCCCGCTCGGAGAGCTGGTCGATTTTGCCAAGGAGCGCGAGAGACTCAACAAGGAGCGCGAAAAGTGCCTCTCCGAGATCGACCGCGTGAATAAGAAGCTTTCGAACGAGGGCTTCGTCGCAAAGGCTCCGGCTCAGCTCATCGAGTCCGAAAAGGCGAAGAAGACTAAGCTCGAGGAGCAGCTCGCACAGGTCGAAGCGGCTATCGAAAAGCTTCCTCAGTAAAGCTGCTTCGGGGTCGGCGGTGACCGACCCCGAATGCAAAAATTAAAAACAGTACAATGATAAGGAGAAAAAACATGAAAAAGACACTTCTTGCAGCTGTCGCGCTCACTGCCGGCATTCTGCTGACCGCTTGTGCGGGGGGGGGGTAAATAATGGTAATCCCTCCGGCTCCGTAACACCGCCCACCACCTACACCAATGAGGACGGGATCACCTTTAATATCGTAAAAGCCGAGGACGTTTGGTCGTTGGCTGAGAAGCTGACCACGCTTTC
>CAYRKS010000123.1:0-5940 GCA_964424855.1 uncultured Lachnospiraceae bacterium | reverse complement strand
CGGTAAGCGTATCATCCGCCCGGCGTACAAGGCTATCGCGCAGTCGCGCGAATATCAGCCGATCGAGGATCGCAAGCTCAGCGAATATTGATCGATAAAAGTTTAAGTTTCTAAAGCTCCGAAAAAGCTCTAAAAGCTCCGCATAAGCGGAGCTTTTAGAGCTTTTTTCGTATAATTTATGATGCAATGCAATGCTTCGCAACGCCTTTGCGAAGCAACTGTAGGAAATTGCAACACTTTTCAGGTCGGATTTCAGTGAAAGCCCTTACACGGAGAGCTTCATGTCGCCGCGCGACATTTTCGCAGATCATTTGAAATTTCGCCCCTTCGGTTCATTTTCTGCTTCTGCTTGTCAATCTGATTTCAAGCCGACCTTGAATCTGAAGCGTGCGTCCTCGTCGTACCAGAAGGGGAAATTCGTGCTCCACTGATTGTTGTAGAGGCAGAAGCGGATCGGGTCGCCCTCGCGCGGAAGACGGTTTGAGAAATCCCAAAGTCCGCCGCCGAAGCTGACGAGTGCGCAGTCGAGCGTTTCGATCTCGAGACCGCCCGCGCGTATGCCGAAATCGGTGCCGTGAAGCGAACGCCCGCCGTTTTTGACCGTCATGCGCGGATCGATCCAGCTTCCGAGCTTTCGAACCGCCAGCTCGGGATCGTCCGAATTTCCGTCAAAGCTCAGCCAGATGCCCTCGGGAATGCGCGAGGCGGGCTTGTCGAACCAAGCGACATCGCCGCAGAGCCGACTGTTTTCGGCGGTCAGACGGAGAGTAAAGCGTGACGGACAGCCGTATTTCTCGTGCAGAACAGGTTCAAACGACATATGTAATATCACCGCATCGCCGAGGCGATAGAGTCGATCGAGGTGTGCCGATGCCAAAAGGTGCGAATTCGGCGATTCATCGAGTCCGACCTTAGTAAAATCATCGTAGCCCCAGCCGGCTCTCATTTTGAAATACTGTTCGCCGAAGCGAAGCGTGTCGGCGTGCGAAAATATCTCGTACTCGACCCTGAAAAGCCTCTGCCAGCTCGGGAGCGCGGTTTCTCCGCGTCTCAGCCCGAAGACCGAGCCGTCATTTCCGACCGAAAGCTCGAAATCACCGAGTGAAAACGGCTTTCCGACCTCGAGCCGCGCCGTTGTGATCGGCGCAAGCTCCGACCGCCAGGCATTCGTCAGGCTTTTCGCGCCCGATTCAAGCCCCGCATCGAGCGACCCGACCGCCGATGTGACATAATTTCTCTGCTCCTGCCACGACTGCTCGGCGAGTGCATACTTCCCCGTCGCGCGCGCCGATTCGAAATCCGCGCGGACATAATTTCCGTCATCGTTGATGTAACGCTTTCCGCAGAGTCCGCAGGTGTGCTCGGCGACCTTCAAAAGCTCGGAATAAACGCTGTCGCGCTGAAGCTCGGGCAGATTTTCGGCGTATCGGAGCATCGCGCGGTAGGTCATCTGCTTGCGCGGGTCGGACTGATAGCCGTGATCCCAGCTGTCGCCGATCTCGCCCTCGAAGATCGGAAGCTCGGGATCTGCCGCGAGCATTATCTCGGCGACCTCGTTGAGATCGGTCGAGCGGATCGTCGCGCCGGGATATTCATTTCGAAGGTCGGCATAGAATTTTTCGATGTCCGCAGGGGTCTGCGGACCGTTGTTGTCGCCCGTCAATGCGAAGCACATCAGCTTGTCCGTGCCGGGGATCGCCGTCTTGTCGCCGTAAATTTTGTCGTAGATCACGATGATCTCCGAGCCGTCCACGCGCCACTTGAAGATCGGCGGCAGCTCGGGGACCGCGCTGACCGGATTCACGCCGATGTGGATCAGCTTTACGCCGGCTTTTGCCAAAAGCGGCACGGCGGCGCGGGTGAAGCCGGGGACATCGGTCGATTTCGCGGCGATGGTTTTGCGTCCGAACCGCTCATCGAGGCGTTTCGAGATCGAAAGTCCGTATTCGTAGAGCGGCGCGTCCATCATTTCGACGTGCATCGTGAAGGGGAGCGCGTGCCACGAAATGAGGTGATCCTTTATCGCGCGTTCCATGCGCGGCGCATCGGGCGAGGTCGCGAGGAATCGATCGATCAGCCACGAGCCGGTCGTCCAGACGAAATTTTCGCCGCTTCCCCTCATCGTCTCGGCAAGCTCGAGCGCGTGCGGAATGAAATCCTCCATATAGCGTTTCTCGACATTGGTCGCGAGATCGGTATAGCCCAGATCGAGATGGGTCTTAAAAATTACAATTATTTCCATAATGTCAGCCTTTCAATTGAGTTTTATGAGGATATTATAACATATTTTCGGGAAAAATGCAATAGAAAATGAGATTTTTTCGTTAAATTTTTTCTTTCCCTTGACACTGCCGCGCACTTGTGATATAATTTAAGTAAAGCGAGGTGGTTGTTACGAGCTGCTGCATAGCATGAGGCGAGACCGAAGGAAGGTCTCAAGGATTTTTTATCATTTTATACATAATCAAGAGGTATTTTTTTGAGAAATTACATTTCGAATTCGGATCTTGCAGCCTGACCGAGAGGTCGGAAAAATATTTTCACGCCGTTCCTCTCGGATATCCGCACAAAAGCTATCAGGAGGAAGCTCAAATGAACCGCGAAAATAAACGCAAGCAATACGAACAGGGCTACTACAAAAGCCATCCGTGCCGCGACAGCTTCGACTGCAAGGTCTGCGGTCGGCTCGTCACACCCGAAAACGCCGGCAGTGACCATCGAAATCACTGCCCGAACTGCCTTTCAAGTCTCCACGTTGACCTCGAACCGGGCGACCGCGCCTCCGACTGCGGCGGGATAATGGAGCCGATAGCCGTCTGGGTGCGAAAAAACGGCGAATGGGCGATCATTCACCGCTGCAAACGCTGCGGCGCACTCAGCTCAAATCGGATCGCCGCCGATGACAATCCGATAAAGCTGATGTCTATCGCGATGAAGCCGCTCGGACAGCCGCCCTTCCCGCTCGAAAGGATCGACGAGCTGACCGCTCTGATGGGCGGCGAAATTCCGAAGGCGAACCGCTGAAGCGAAACGCTGAAGTTGAACCGCCGAAGGCGAAACACTGAAGCTCGAGCGATAGAAAAAATGCTCCCCGATCGGGGAGCATTTTTGTGTGATAGCTGTAATTACTTCGACTCTTTCTCGCCGACAGTTTCGGGGAGGAGGAGATTCAAGAGGATGCCCGCGATGATTCCGAGTCCGATGCCGCTGAAGCTGAAGCTCGAGCCGCCGATGACCGCGCCGCCCATTGCGAGGACGAGCATTACCGCCGCGATGCTGAGGTTGCGGTTCTTGGTGAAATCGACGCGCTCCTCGACGAGGGTGCGGAGTCCGACCGACGAGATCATACCGTAAAGCACGATGCACGCGCCGCCGAGAACGCAGTTCGGAACGGTCTCAACGATGCCGATCGCCTTTCCGAGGAAGGAGATCACGATGGCGATGACCGCCGCGATGCGCAGAGTGATCGGGTTATAGTTTCCGGTAGCCGCGAGGACTGCGGTATTTTCGGAATATGTAGTGTTTGCGGGTCCGCCGAAGAGACCTGCAACGAGAGTCGCGAGACCGTCACCGAGCATAGTTCTGTGGAGTCCGGGGTTCTTTGCGAAGTCCTTGCCGACGACCGCGCTGTTCGCGTAAACGTCTCCGACGTGTTCGACACAGGTAACAATCGAGATCGGCGCGATTATGCCGATCGCCTTGAGGTTAAAGCTCGGGAAAACGAAGTGCGGGACCTCGAACCACGAATGCTCCGCGACCTTTCCGAGGTTCATGATGCCCTCGGGGAGAACGCCGACAAGTGTCAAGATCAGCGAAAGAAGATAGCCGACACCGAGCGCGATAACTATCGAGGACATCTTTACCATGCCCTTTCCGTAGCTCGACAGGATGATAGCGGTCAGAAGCGTGATGATAGCGAGGATCCAGCTCCAATAATAGCCCGCGCTGAAAAGCTCGAAGCCGTTGTTCGACTGGATGTTATTTACAGCCGCCGACGCGAGGTTCAGTCCGATTATCGTGATACCGACTCCGCGGACGACCGGCGGGAAGAGTTTATTGATAAAATTCGAGCCGAAAAGCTTGATTATCAGTGCAAGAACGACATAGATCGCGCCCGCAACGACGATTCCGCCCATTGCCGCCGATATTTGTTCGTCTTTTGTCGCGCCGAATTCGGGGTTTCCGATGACTGCCTGGAGCGCGGCGATGAAGGCGAACGAGCTGCCGAGGAAGGTCGGCATTTTTCCGCCGGTGCAGAGGTGGAAGATAATGGTTCCGACACCCGCCATGCAGAGTGCGACACCGACATCAAGACCGGTCAGCAGCGGCACGAGGATTGTCGCACAGGACATCGCAAATGCGTGCTGAAGTCCGAGTGTGAAGGATTTTAACGCGCCGTTTTTCGGGTAATCCTTCGTTCCCGGGAATAAAAACAGGTTGAGCTTTGACAGAAAATTCATACTGATGCCCATAGCCCTTGCTTTGCAAAGGCTTCCTTTCCGCTCCTTTTGGAGCCTGATTTGACGCAGGACCGACCTTTGAGCCGACCGCTGCCGTTTTTGCTTTGCGCAAAAACCCAAATTTTTTATATTATACCATTTTTTTAACGATTTGTAAATAGGCAAAACGACAGAAATATTCACAAATTTGTCGCAAATTGTTGACACGCTTTATTTCATGAAATATTTAAATGCTCGGCTCGAGAGATTCTCGGCAGTATTCATAAACAGTTATTGAAAATTTCATCTTTAGTTGTTGATTTCTGCTCTTCGGTGTGGTATAATAAAAGTACAGAAGGGGATAAAAAAACCCGACTGCAAGACAAAGAAAGGTGGTACAATCCATGAAAACAACGATCATCAGCCGTCAGACAAGCGTTCCCGAAGAGCTTAAGCCGATCATCGAGACGAAGCTCGCGAAGTACGACAAATTCTTCGGCGACGAGGCATCCGCCGCAGTCAAGCTCTCGAAGCCTCACGGAAGCGAGCGCGTCGAGCTCACGATCAGTTCGAACGGAACCATTTTCCGCGGCGAGGAATCCGCGGCCACCTATCGAAACGCGCTCGACCTCGCGATGGCATCGATCGAGCGGCAGATCCGCAAGCACAAGACGAAGCTGGAGCGTCGGATGCGCAGTGGTGCGCTCTCCGATCTCTTCCCCGCCGACGCAGAGCCCGAGCTTGAATCGGACGAGCGGATAATCCGCACGAAGACCTTCGCGATAAAGCCGATGACCCCCGAGGAGGCGGTCATGCAGATGGAGCTTTTGGGACACGATTTCTTCGTGTTTACCGAGTCCGCGTCGGGCGAAACGCAGGTGGTCTACCGCCGCCGCGACGGTGATTTCGGTCTCTTGGTTCCGCAGAAATAATGTAATATCGCAGGAATATACAAAAGCAGCTCCGCTTTGCGGAGTTGCTTTTTGGCGTAATAACGAAATTTGCGTATGCTTTGCGGATTTTCTTGTAGGTTCAGCTTGCTTTGCAAGCCGAACCCTTTAACATTGGAGCAGCAACCAAACGCGGTCGAAATTTCTCGCCGCAAGGTCTTCGCGACGAATATAAAAATATATTCGTCCGCAGTCGCCGAACATCGGCTCGCTGAGCGATTCGAGCTGCAAAAGCAGCATCCATTCGTCGAGCGACTCGCGGAAAAGCTTTTCACGGTCGGGAAGCTGCGGATAGCCCTCCCCGAGATAAAAGCCGCGCGAGATCAGCTCGCATTCGGGCTCGGGCAAATTCTGGATCGGATCCGCCCAACCTGTCATTTTATGCAAAGCACCGTCCTGATCGGAAGAGAGCGTATTGAACGCGCGATCATATTCTTCGGAATAAAAACCGTTTTCGCCGATCAGCAGCTCCAGATGCTCATAGCTCGGATATGAGGTCTCGGGTGAAAATCTTATTCCCATTTCGGGAAATACCGAAATATTTTCGGGCG
>CAYRKS010000122.1:0-5948 GCA_964424855.1 uncultured Lachnospiraceae bacterium | reverse complement strand
GGAACCGAGTCGATAGACCGTGTAGACAAGATCGTCGGTCCGGGTAACATTTTCGTCGCAATGGCTAAAAAGCTCGTATTCGGCGCGGTTGATATTGACATGATCGCCGGTCCGAGTGAGGTTTTGGTAATCGCCGATGACCGCGCAAACCCGACATATGTCGCAGCTGATCTGATGAGCCAGGCAGAGCATGACCCGATGGCGGCGGCGATTCTGATCACGACCTCGGAAAAGCTTGCAAATTCCGTTCTTGTCGAGATCGACCGTCAAAAGAAAACATTGCCGCGCAATGAAATTATTGACAAGTCGCTCGATAAATACGGCTCGATAATTTTGGTCGAAAATCTAAACGATGCCGTTGAACTTTCCAATCGCATCGCGCCCGAACATCTGGAACTTTCGGTTGCAAATCCGTTCGAGCTGCTGACCCGAGTCAAAAATGCAGGTTCGATATTCCTCGGCGATAATGCGCCTGAACCGCTCGGCGATTATTTCGCAGGACCGAACCATGTTCTTCCGACGAACGGTACGGCGAGATTTTCTTCGGCTCTCGGAGTTGACAGCTTTATAAAAAAGTCAAGCTATCTGTACTATGACGCGGAAAATCTCAAGAAAATCGGAAAAAAGGTCATTGGATTTGCTCAGGCCGAAGGACTTGATGCACACGCAAATTCGATAGCTCAACGGCTCGATTCGTGAGGAGATTGTGATATGTCAACAAATTCAGGTAAATATATACCTCGAAAAGTGGATGAAATAGAGGAATATGTTCCTAACAAAGACAAGTGTGCGATACGCTTGGATGCAAACGAGTGTCCGTTTTTGCCGTCGGAAACGATGATGCGTGAGATCGAGGATGCGGTCAGAAAGATTGAATTCAACCGCTATCCTGATCCTATGGCGGAGTCTCTGTTGGCTGAAATTTCCAAATCATACGGTATTCCCACCGATGAACTGGTGGTTGGAAACGGTTCGGATGAGTTGATAAGCTTGATTTGCAGCGGCTTGACCGAACCCGACGATGTCGTTACGGTTGCTGTTCCCGATTTTTCGATGTACGAATTTTACAGCTCGCTCGGCGGTGCAAAGGTTGTGCGCTTCCAAAAAGATGATTCAAACGACATTGATCTTGCTGAACTTTCTGATTTTTCAAACAAAAACAGGTCGAAAATCTTAATTTTTTCGAACCCCTGTAACCCTACCGGTACTTGCAAATCACTCGCCGAAATTGCAGATTTTGTTAAGAAAACCGATGCACTCGTTGTGGTCGATGAGGCTTACAATGAATTTTGCAGCTTCGAATCCTCCATTTTCGACAAGGTGGGTGAATTTGACAATCTGATAGTCCTGAAAACGCTTTCGAAAGCGTATGGAATGGCGGCCATCCGTCTCGGCATCGCGGCTTCGAACAAAACCATTATATCCGCACTGCGAAAAATCAAAAGTCCATACAATGTCAATTCGCTGACACAGGAGATTGCGCGGATTGCCGTAAGCCATCGCGGCGAAATCGAAGCCCGCGCGCGCCTGATAGCGGCAGAAACCCGGAAAATGTATCACAAATTGGAAGAAATTGACTCCGCTCTTATAGTGAATGTGTACAAAACTGAGTCGAATTTCGTTTTTGTACGAATGATAAGCTCTGAAATTGCTATCAATTTGACCAAAAAGCTGAAGGAACGCAGTATTGCAATACGTTGCTTTGCCGCAAATTCCTGCGTAAGGATCAGCTGCGGAACACCGGAAGAGAATAAGACTGTTGTAGCCGAGATTGTTAAAATTCTCAAAGAAATGGAGAATTAACATATGTGTCTCAAATATGAATTTACAAAGATTGAACGAAATACTCTCGAGACGCAAATAAAAATCTCACTTGATTTATCAAGATCAGCACAAAAAGGACTTTTCGGAACGAGCGGGATCGGTTTTTTCGATCATATGCTCAACTCCTTTGCAATCCATCTCGGAGCAAGGCTCGAGCTCGATATGACGGGGGATCTGCACGTTGATTGCCACCACACGATAGAGGATGTCGGTATTTGTCTCGGTCAATTATTGGGCGATATTTCACAGAATAATAAGCCGCTAAAGCGTTACGGAACATCATTTATACCAATGGATGAGGCACTGGCGCGTACTGTCATCGATATTTCGGGACGACCGTATTTGGTTTGCGATTATGCGCCGAAGGCTCCGATGGTAGGACAATTCGACACTCAGATGGTGCAAGAATTCTTCCGAGCGGTTGCATTTAACATGGGGGCGACCCTTCACATTGCTGTGCTATACGCACAAAATGATCATCACGCCATCGAGGCGATCTTCAAATCATTTGCTCATGCAGTTCAGCAGGCAATTGAACCGGTAGACACCGGAACACTTTCTGCGAAAGGAGTTTTGTGAAAAGTTAGATATGGCAATTAAAATTGGTATAATTGACTACGGACTCGGAAATCTTCATAGCGTAAAAAATGCGCTCGAGTTCATCGGATGTGAGGCTACGATCTCCTCAAATATGGACATTTTAACTGAAAGCGATGGACTGATTTTGCCCGGTGTGGGAGCTTTCCCGGATGCAATGGAATTCCTTTCGAGGCAAAATATGGATGAATTTATAAAAAATATAGTGAAGCAGAAGCCGCTACTTGGCATTTGCCTTGGTATGCAGCTGCTGTTTGACCGTAGCTTTGAATTCAAGGAGACTGAGGGCTTGGGGCTGATACCCGGTGAGGTTGTGAAAATTGACCATGCCGGAGTCAAGGTTCCCCACATCGGTTGGAATTCATTTGGTAATATTGCCGGATCACCGCTGACCAAAGGGCTTTCGAATGGTGACCAGGTTTATTTTGTCCATTCGTACAAAGCTGTTGTGAAAAATGACGAAGACCTTCTCGCCGTTACTGATCATGGCGGTACGATTACCGCGATGGTCGGAAGCGGAAATGTTTTTGGCTGCCAATTCCACCCTGAAAAAAGCGGTGAAGTTGGTCTGAAAATTTTAAGTAATTTTAAGGAGATTTGTAGATGCTGATACTTCCTGCGATTGATTTATTGGATGGAAAGTGCGTTCGTTTACTGCGCGGAAGCTTTGAAACAGCAGAAAAGGTTGCATCTGATGCAGTTGAAACCGCTCAGAGCTTCGAGCGCGACGGTGCCGAATTCATTCACATTGTTGATCTGAACGGCGCGCGAAGCGGACAAAGTGTAAATCACACTACAATTGAAAGTGTTGCGAAAAAAGTCCACCTTCCGATCGAGGTCGGCGGTGGGATTCGCAGCATGGAAAAAGTCGATTTTTACATAAATCTCGGAGTTCAGCGAGTGATAATCGGTTCAGCTGCACTTAACGATCACGAGCTGGTCAAGCGTGCCGTGGATAAATACGGAGACCGCATTGCGGTTGGAATCGATGCGCTCGACGGCATGGTTAGAACCGATGGCTGGGAGAAAAATTCCAATATCAACTACATAGATTTGGCAAAAGATATGGAAAACATCGGAGTGCAATATATTATTTTCACCGATATATCCAAAGATGGGACTCTCAACGGTCCTAACTATGAGCAGCTTTCCGAGTTGCAAAAAGCTGTCGATGTAAATATCATCGCGAGCGGCGGGATCAAGAATATTGAAAACATTTCGAAGCTTTGTGATATGAAGCTTTACGGTGCGATATGCGGAAAGTCTATTTATGCAGGTGAGCTCTCGCTTCCCGAAGCCATTAAAATCGGAAAAAAATCCACCTGAAAGGATGCGGAAAAATGCTCTCGAAGAGAATAATCCCTTGCCTCGATGTCAAGGATGGCAGAGTTGTAAAGGGCGTGAATTTTGTCGGTCTTCGCGATGCCGGTGATCCGGTCGAATGTGCAGAATTTTATAACCTACAGGGTGCGGATGAGTTGGTTTTTCTCGATATAACCGCCTCGTCCGATCAGCGCAAGACAATCGTTGATGTGGTTGAAAAAACCGCGAAAAAAATTTTCATGCCGTTGACGGTAGGCGGCGGAATTCGAACGATCGATGATTTTCGCGAAATACTGCGCGCGGGTGCGGATAAGGTCGCTGTGAATTCCGCGGCGGTGCTGAACAAGAGGATAATTGCGGATGCCGCAGACCGCTTCGGAAATCAGTGCGTTGTGCTTGCGATCGACGCGAAAAAGCAAGAAAACGGAAGCTTTTCGGTCTATATCAACGGTGGACGTAAGGACATGGGGATCGATGCGATAGAGTGGGCGAAGGAAGGCGAACGCCTCGGTGCGGGCGAAATTTTGCTCACTTCGATGGATCGAGACGGAACAAAGAACGGATTTGACATCGAACTCACCAAAAAAGTGAGCGAAGCTGTTCAGATTCCCGTCATTGCGTCGGGAGGCTGCGGAAGCAAGAAGGATTTCCTCGATGTATTTGACGAAACATCCTGCGACGCTGCATTGGCGGCAAGTCTATTTCATTTCAGAGAGCTTACCGTGCGCGAGGTCAAGGAATTTTTGGCTGAAAACGGCGTTCCGGTAAGGTTGTGAATTCCATTATATGGTGAATTGCGAGGACAAAATGCTGATTGATGAGTCAATTGATCTGAAAATATTTTTCAAAAAAGCTGATTTAATACCGACAATTGTGCAAGATGCTGAAAATGATGAAGTGCTGATGCTTGCATACATGAATGAAGAATCACTTAAGCTGACGCTTGAGACCGGGTACACATGGTTTTGGAGCCGATCGCGCCGTGAATTGTGGAATAAAGGAGCACATTCCGGGCATTTACAGCGCGTGAGCGAGATTTTCTACGATTGTGATGAGGATACGCTTTTGGTTAAGGCTTTCCAAACCGGAGCGGCTTGTCACACGGAAAATCGGAGTTGCTTTTATCGAAAACTGTGCGAAAATGATAAATAATAATATCGAATTTTAGGAGAAACAAACATGAACGATAATGTTTTGAAAGAGCTTTACAAGGTCGTTTCCGACCGAAAAATCAACCCTGAGGAGGGTTCGTATACCTGCTATCTCTTTTCGCAGGGCATCGACAAGATCTTAAAAAAGGTCGGCGAGGAGTCGGCTGAGACAATAATCGCGGCAAAAAATGGCAACAATGAGGAGCTCAAGCTCGAGGTTTGCGATCTTTTGTACCATCTCATCGTCATGATGAACGAGCGCGGACTCAGTATTGATGATGTATTTGGCGAACTCGACCGGCGTTCGAAGAAGATCGGCAATCTGAAAAAAATGAAGCAGGTCGATCACAACACTTGATCTGTAAAATATCCGGCACAACGCTGGCGAATTCTGGTTAAAGTTGATAAACTGACACCAATTTGAACGGCCGTATCCGTCAAATTGTATCCGGCAAGCATATGCAAACGCAGATACAGCTTGCACGGTAGCATTTCCAAGGTCTCAGGGATACTGTTCACAATGTCTTCGGAATGCTTTACCTTTTTTTGGACAAGCTCAAGCTCGTTCAAAATTTTCTCTTCCCAATCGGGATCATAGGTATCGCGCGAGACCATGCCTTCGTCAATTTGACGGCGAGTTGCTGTCAATTCGGCCTCAAGAGCCTGAATTTGACGTAGTTGCCAGGAATAATTCTCGATATATCGTTCAAATTCTGCATAATTACACATAATTTCACCGCTTTATACACTACTCCGAGGTCTTTATGCCTCGGAGTACACTTATATTTTATGGTAAAATTATATCACATAATCATATCAATGTCAATATATCTCGCCTTGAACAAATGACATAAAAATGTAAAAAATCAACGCAACGATCGAATGGGGGTGATATAAATGGACAAAAGCTGCAATGAAGTGACCGAAAAATGCAGTCTTATAGATCGAGACGCTTCTTGGATGAAGTTCAATTTGCGTGTACTTGGACAGGCGCAAGCGGCTGATACTCCGTTACTTGAGCGGGTAAGATTTAGTGCTATTTTCACAAGTAAT
>CAYRKS010000121.1:0-5977 GCA_964424855.1 uncultured Lachnospiraceae bacterium | reverse complement strand
GAAATAATTAAAATCAACGACATTTTATGATATTTTATTATAATTAAGATAATAAAAAAAATAATATAAATGCTTGACAAATTTGAAAATTATCATATAATCAGTAATTATGATATTAAAATTCTTGTTTAATAATTTATTGACAGTCAACAGTCAACAGTCAACAGTCAACAGTCAACAGTCAACAGTCAACAGTCAACTTAAAAATTTATTCTCTCCTAATCTTTTTAAAGTTAAAGAGCGAATATTTATCTGTGTTTTTTATTTCGGCGTTATAAGAGGTATAAACCATGTTATATAAAAATTATACCGATTTAGTAAATAAATTAGTTTGGATTATACCAAAAAAGAGCAAAAGAGATAATATGCGAAATATTCTTAACGATATAGTAAACACGGCTTATAAAATAGAATATTTAACGAATAAAAACAATTTAATCGATAACGACAAAGATGAAAGAACGATTATAATATGGCAATGCGACGGATTTACTGGACAGTTGCAAAGATATATTATTGGAGAATCTATCAAACAAAATTATAACAATGTAAGAATAAAATATGATATTACTTGGCATTTAAATTATGGTATGGATTGTTTCAGAAAAGAAAAAAGAATTTTTGACTTAACTAATTGTTTTGAAAATTTAGATATTGAAATAGCAACAAAAGACGAAATTGAAATGTTTAGAAGGTTATTTTATGTGAAAGACGAAACTTTTTATCCGATAGACAATTATATTAAAAAAATGAAAAATATTTATTTTGACGGCTATCCTATTGCATTAAATTGCGATATTGAAAAAATAAAAGAAAAACTTGACCTTGATAAACATTTGTTGCATAGACTTAAAGGCGATAATTTGACTATTCACAATGAAATAATTAATCATCCTGCATCCGTAGCCGTTCATGTAAGAAGAGGCGACATTAAAGCGCATGGAGGATTCGGAGCATTTAAAAATAACGATTCGATATACAAAGAATATATTTTTAAAGCAATTTATTTAATGATAGAAAAATTAAAACCTATAAAACCAAAATTCTTTTTCTTTTCAAACGATATGAATTGGGTAAAAAACAACATTTTTAAATATTTAAATAAAGAAGTCGATTATACTTATTGCAATGATGACAATAAAGACGCCGTATATTTTGACATGTATTTAATGTCCTCTGCGAAAAATATGATATTCACAATCGGCGGATTTTCTCAAACGGCTTATATGTTTAATAAAAATAAAAATATTATAGTAATAAGCCCTGAAAATATAAATTCTTTTATTAATAAATAGAATTTTAGATGATTGTTAAAATATTTACAGAGATAGTTAAAATCAAATTAACATAATGCTATTTATCGGAAGGTGTAACTTAATAAAGTTATAATTAGGAACTTAATTTTTTGATAAATCATCAATTAAATTTCATATATTCTTTTTTTGTAGTTTATAGTAGTAAAACTATCATCATAATTATAGTTATTATACATTTTTTGCTTATGATTTTATGCTAAAATATTAAAAATTATAAATTTTATAATATATTAACATAATAAATTTGACTTTTTAATTTTTATACATTATTATAATTTCTAACAATTATTGGTATGTTCCGATAAATAGCAATATGTTAACTTAAATGAAAATAATAAAAATATGAGGAAATAGTATTTATGAAAAAAATATTTAAATTAATCTTTAATATCGAATATAAAGGAAAATACAGAATAATGACTATATTTGGGATAAGAATAACCACTAAATTGGTAATTAAAGATTTTGAAAAAATGCTTATTACAATGGAAACTTATAAAATATATTCCAAAATAAAAGGCGATTCCCTAAAAATAAAAGAATAGTTTAAAGATGTTTTATGAGAATATTATTTGATTTTAGAGTGTATGAGATAGACCCATATAGAGGCATGCAAAGATATATTTATCATTTGGTAGATTTTATATTAAAGAATTATCCGCAAATAGAAATTTCTATTATAAAAAAGAACGAAAATGAAAAACCTATTTTCAACTATAATAATTATAAAGTTCAATATTATTATTTTAATAAATTGGATTTATACGATTTCAAATATAAATTCGATTTTTATTTTTTGGACGATTTTTTATCGCCATCTAATAAAATACAAAATATTGAAAATTATTTCTACGATTTATATCCTGAAAAAATATTGGAAAATTCAAAAAGAATAGTATGCATCGGACATGATTTGATTCCGCTATTATTTCATCAATATTATTTAAAAAATTCACCGATTTTTTTAGCTCATTTAGAAACTATAAATATTATAGAACATTTTTTTGTAAACAGCGAAAATACGAAAAATGATTTTATAGAATATGCGAATATAGATAAAAATAAATTAACGGTTATATACGGTTCGATAGATAATAAATTTAATGATTTTAATAAACAATATTCCTATAAAAAAAGATTAAATAATATAGTTTTTGTTTCGTCAGCAGATAAAAGAAAAAACGCTCAAGGATTAATCAGAGGTTTTGCAATAGCTTATAATTCGGGAAATATTCCGAAAGATTCAAAATTATATATCTGTTGCAAAACAAATTCAAACTACTCAAATTATTTAAAATCTACGGCTATAAAATGCAATTTAGAAAAAGACAAAGTTATAATTACGGGATTTATCAGTGATGAAGATATGATAAAATTAATATCCAATTCCAAAGCAAGTTTTTTTCCATCATTTTACGAAGGATTGGGACTTCCCATTTTAGAAAGTTATGGTTTATCAACTCCAAGTTTTGCCTCTAATATTTCGTCAACCAAAGAATTCGTTTTGGAGGAATGTTCTTTTAATCCTTATGACGATAACGATATTGCCAACGCCGTAATAAAAGCTTTTAACGACGAGGAGCTTTGCAAAAAATCGGTAATATTCGGTAAAAAATTATTGAAAGGAAAATGCAACGGAGATACGGTAAGTAAAAAAGTAGTAGAAAAATTAAAAGAATTAAATAAAACCGTAATAATAGATAAGGCTATTTTTATAGAATATAACGATTATAAATTAATTTCCTATGCAAATTCTCATATATTTACCACAATTCATCATTATACCGATTTGAAATCTATGAACGATTCGTCCGAAACCAAAAAATACAATAACGATTTTATATCGATAAAATATTATAACAAATTTTTAGACAAATATGAGTATAATAAAAAAATATTCGTTTTAGGAAGTTCAAATATTCTGCAATATGCCGTAAACGAAAAAGATAAAAATAAATCCTATTTGCTAATATATAAAACCGAAATCTTCAATATAATATTCGATTATTTAGAAAATTCATTAACCGATTTTAAATGGACCGTAAAAAAATATTATTATAATTTCTACAAAATAATCGAATGCATAGAAAATATGGAAAATATAAACGAAATATTTAATCTATTAACCGAAAATAAAATATATGGTTTTTCAATTTTATTTAATATTACAAATATTGCCAATATAATAACAAATGATAATAATATATATAATATAATATTAACAGAAATAAAATTATCGATATCAAAAAATATATTATTTAATAGATTTAACTTGCGTTTTTATAATTTTAATAATTCGGATAAAGATTTAATATTACATAATTTTTTATAATACAAATATTAAAAATAACACAAATACGGCTGTCTTTGGAGTTTTGCTTCCCGAAGAATCGGGAATTGCAAATTTTAATGCAAAAGTTTTTGGAACAAATAAAAATTTCGATGTATTTAGCAATTTTAAAAGCTACAAAAATTTTATAACCGCCTGCAATTATTTAAATAATGATTATAAATATAATTTTATTCCTTTAGAATATTTTGATAAAAATAATAATTATAAAAATAATTATAATAAAAAAATATTCGTTTTAGGCAATTCTCATCATAATATTCCGTATCTAAAAATATGCTATAGAAATCTAAGAAGGTAAAGAAAATTGTTATTTATATTTGTATGAAGCCTCACAATTATTTTTGATATTTGGTTATTTAAACAACTCTATAATAGAATTTAAAAAAATTATTATAAAATATTATCCTAATATTAATAAAAATATTAAAAATTTAAATGAATTTCATGAAATAGTTCACACTTTAGAAAAAAATAATATTTACGGCATTAATATAATATTATCATTAACAAATATAAAAAATATTGTAGTCAATAATGATTTATGCGAAAAAATAATTATTAACGAAATAAAAAATATTAAACATTATAAAAATTTAAATATTATAAAAGTGTTTCATCCCATAAAAAAAGTAGATTTTAACAATAATCAGATTTTATTAAAAGAAAAGTCGTCAATTTATATAGGAAGTTTTGGTATGCCGAGTGATTATTATAAATCTACCGATATTATAATAAAATCTATAAATATACTAAACGACAAATATAATAAAAAAATAAAATTGGTAGTTTCAGGATACGGAGCGGATGAATATTTAAAAAGCAAAGATAAAACTTTACTAAAAAATATTATATCCATAAATTTAAAAACCAATAAAGATTTTATTTCCTTAATGCAATCCATAGATATTGCAATACAGCTAATAAATTATCAGCATGGCGAAAGCTCGGGAATTATCTCTCAATTATTGGCTTCAAATAAAAAAATAATAGTTACTAAAGATTTTTTATCAAAAGAATTAAGTAATAATTGCAGAGAAGTTAATCCATTTATAAACGAAGAGAAACTTACTTTGGAAATATTGGATTACTTAGAAGATAAACAAATTATTGACAATAGCAAATTAATAGAAAAATACAGTTTTCAAAATCTGACAAATAAATTATTGGAGTTATAAAAATGAACGATAAACCTGAAATATATTTTGAAAGAGAATATACGATTAATAATTATGAAAAACCTTTGGTATGCATCTCCCAATTATGTAATCAAGAATTTTTTGGATTACCTTTATATCAATATTGGGTTAAAAAATTATCAGAAAAAGCTAACCTTCATAGAAAACAATGGGAACTTGTTTACATAACTCAAGTTCTTTACGAAAACGGATGTCTTAAAAAAGGCAAAAAAGGATTATGCTTTGGAGTTGGAAAAGAACCTTTACCATCTTTATTTGCATCTATGGGTTGTAAAATACTCGCTACGGATATTGATTATAATAATGATATAGCAAAAGTTTGGGCAACAAGTAACCAACATACTCAAAATGACATTAATAAACTAAACGAAAGAAATATTTGCGATAAAAAAATATTTAATAAAAATGTTTCTTTTATGCCATTAGATATGAATGAAATACCAGATACTTTAAAAAATTTTGATTTTAATTGGTCTGCTTGCGCTTTAGAACATATAGGTGGTTTGGAAAATAGTATTAACTTTCTAGTAAATAATCTAAAAACTTTAAAAAGCGGAGGCATAGCTGTTCATACTACGGAATATAATTTAAGTTCAAACGAAAATACCCTATTAGATCTGGATTGTATTATTTTTAGAAAAAAAGACATATTAGAAGCCGTTAGAAGATTGGAGGATTTGTGACATAAAATAATCAATATTCAGAAGCTGTAAACTCTTTACAACAAGCTATAAAATTAAATCCTAATAATGCGGATAATTGGCATTGGTTAGGTCGTATATATTATCAAAATAATCAATATTCAGAAGCTGAAAACTATTTTCAACAAGCTGTGGGATTAAATTTTGATGATTATAAGGATAGTTGGCGTTGGTTAGGTAATACTCATTTTCAATTGGAAGATTATGATAATGCAGTAGGATACTATGAAATATTATTTGATAGCTATGCGTATAAATATGGAGGATTGGGTGAAACTGAAATAGATGCATTAATAAATTACGGTGTTTCACTATACAATTTAAATAGGATAGAAGAGTCTATAGAAGTGCATAATAAAGTTTTAGAGATAGACCCTGACAATGAAATAGCTAAAAAGAATTTGGAGATTT
>CAYRKS010000120.1:3102-5991 GCA_964424855.1 uncultured Lachnospiraceae bacterium | reverse complement strand
TCAGCCGATAAAGTTTCTTAAATATCTTGCACTTAACAGCACTGCACGTTTTGCACTGTTCAGATCTTCCTCAAATGCTTTATCTTCCACCTCGATAACAGAACATCCATTAAACCCGATATCTGTCAATGCAGATACATATTTTCCCCAGTCTACATCTCCCAGACCTGGAAGTTTCGGTGACATATACTGTAACGGTGTTGCCATCACACCGACATCTGCCAACTTATCCTGATATACTTTGATGTCTTTGTAATGTACGTGGAAGATCTTATCCTTAAATTCATAGATTGGTTTGATATAATCGATCTGCTGCCATACAAAGTGTGATGGATCGTAGTTGATCCCCAGATTCGGACTGTCTAAGATCTCGAACACCCGTCTCCAGTTTGCAGGTGTGGACATGATATTCTGTCCGCCTGGCCACTCATCATTTGTAAAGAGCATCGGACAGTTTTCGATCGCGATCTTTACTCCTTTTTCTTCTGCATAGCGAACGATCGGAGTCCAGATTTCTTTTACAAGTTCCATATTTTCATCTACATTTTTGTGAGGATCACGTCCGATAAATGTTGTGATCATGTTTACACCCAGCAATGCAGAAGCATCCATCAATTTATAAATATGGCTGATGTAACTGTTTCTTTTCTCCTCATCTGGATCAAGCGGATTTGGATAATATGCCAGTGAAGAGATCTTTACTCCTTTTTCTTCACAAAGTTTATTGATCTGTTCTGCTTTTGCCTCATCAAGGTTTGCCACATCAATATGGCTGACTCCTGCATACCTTCTCTGTGCTCCGCCCTGCGGCCAGCATGCAACTTCCAAACATTCCAGCTGATTCTCTGCTGCAAAATCTACCACTTCTTCAAATGTCATTCCTTCACAGATCGCTGTCAATAAACCAAATTTCATCATAACTTTTTCTCCCTTCAGATCTTCCATTTTATCTGTTTTTTTATCTTCTTAGCTTCGTTGTCTTGCTCGATCGTCCTGTTTTATTTTTTGCTTTCTTCGCTCTGTCTCTCTTTTATGTACCTATATTGTACAAAAACCAACTCGTATTTGCTTCTTTATGATTGTCGTATTTCAGGTGCAAAAAATGACATTTTTGTGTTTTGCCTTTGGTTTTTTTCAAAAAGGTCAAAAATGTACATATCTTTTTTGACCTTTTTAGTAATCTGAAAAGTGAAGGGGTTCTTTATTGGAAAATCAAAAAATTCGACTGTCCTTTTTTATAACAGTCGAATTTTTACTATTTAAAAATAAATCGTCTGCCCTGTTTTAGCAGATTCATAGATTGCTTCGATCACTCTAGTAACAGTCGCTGCCTGTTCTGGAATTATAGCTGGTTCTGTGTTATTTTGAATAGCGTCGATCCAATGATTAATATCATAAGCATTCATATCGACTGGCTCTGGAAGATTTTCGACTTCTGTTTTCAATTTTCCTTCTACAATCTTGGTCGTACGCACAGAGCATTCAAATGTTGGTCCAACCATATCCGCACCTGCTTTAGTTCCTGCCACAGAAATAGTAACTCCTGGTGCTTCCTGTATCATATTTGTTACCCATGCTGTCTCCATATAAATCATCATGCCATTCTTCATTGTGATCATTGCCATTGCTGTATCTTCTACATCAAAGTTTTGAGGATCCCAAGGTCCTAAATCATTGCCTTCTGGAAAATCCTTCATTTTGTCAAAAGTGACACCGCGAACGCTTTCCACATCATAGTTATCTGTCAGCCACATAGGAAGATCAATAGAATGTGGTCCTCCATCCATCAAGACACCGCCTCCATTTAATTTTTTATTTGTATACACGCCATAAGCCGGAAGTCTTCGTGGGCGAAGCTGTTGAGATTTAATATAGTAAACTTCTCCAAGTTCTCCATTTTTTATCATATTCTTTATTTCCATAGGAGCTGCATTATATCTCCACTGCAAGCCTGATGTCAATTTTTTACCTGCAGTTTTAGCTGCCTCTATCATTTTCTCTGCATCATTGTAGGTACATGCCAACGGTTTTTCACAATGCACATGCTTTCCATGTGACAGCGCTTCTAATGTCATTGGGCAGTGCAATGGATTTGGGGTACAGATATGAATCACATCCAATTCCTGGTCTCGACATAACTCTTTATAATCTGTATAAATATCTGCACACAAACCGAATTTTTGTATCGCATCCTGACATTTAGATACTTCTATATCGCACAACGCAGTGATTTTAACATCCTCTCTCTTTAACAGATTTGGAATATGTTTGGTTGTTGCAATTACACCGATACCAATAATTCCTACTTTTAAAATTTTTTTGCCATTCTCACTCATAGTTTTTCATCCTTTCTATTTTGTCATTTTCATTATTTCAATTCTTGTTTTTCTAGCACTAGCATATCGCACTCTCAATATTTCCGCGCACAGATCTGTTTTCTTTTATTTTAAAAAAAAGAATAAGGTTCCAAAATTGAAACCTTATTATCGTAAACGTAGTCACTTTCATTTAAATGACACACTATTTTTTATTTAATATATTTCATCCTATATAATTCACTGAGCATATAAAAGTAACTGTCAAAACTGATCATAGCTTCAACAATTTTGCCACTATCATTCGAAAGTAATTCTTTATTCATGTATTCTTTGTACTTTGATCTTGAAGTTCCTATTCCCCAGATACATGCTCCTTGTCTTTTTAGGCTTTCAAAAACACTTTTCATATCCATGGTTTCCGCATGCTCAATCGTATGCACAAACACCAAACTTTTTGATGTCAATGTCTGACTGTTTCGAATCATATCTGGAATTAAATGACAACAAATTGTTTCCTTTCCATCCATTGCTAAATTTTGTTGAAATGAAGAAATCGCTGTATTCTGAAAAG